>JAYTMV010000071.1:0-3258 GCA_043728175.1 Sphingomonadales bacterium | reverse complement strand
GAATATTATTTGCAAGCGTGGTGGGCGCGGCAAGGATTGAACTTGCGACCCCACCCGTGTGAAGGGTGTGCTCTACCACTGAGCTACGCGCCCACGCTTGCAGAAATCAATCAGCCACAGACGCGCAGCCGAGAGCGAGATCAGTTCACAGCATCCTTAAGGCTTTTGCCAGCCTTGAACTTGGGCTGCGATGAGGCCTTGATCTTCATCGGTTCGCCAGTGCGCGGATTGCGCCCTGTGGAGGCCTTGCGCTTAGTCACTGCAAAGGTACCAAAACCAACAAGCCGGACTTCGTCACCCTTTTTGAGGGTTGCCGTAATCGTGTCAAAAACCGCTTCAATCACTTTGCCTGATTCGGCCTTCGTCACCCCAGCGGCTTCGGCCACTGCACCAATTAAATCCTGCTTGTTCATTTCAAAGCCCCCGTCCCAAATGATCAATACTGAGTCGTTTTTCTCAGTCACAATTTATAGCGGCAAACCTAGGGCTTATGTCAAAGCATTTTCACGATTTGAGCGGCCAATAGGGGTTGATTGACGATGTTTTTTGCCAAATTTAATGCCGTACCGCTTCTGTCGCCCCACTTCCGGCGTGCGGCGGCTGTGCGGCAAGCTCATCAGCCTCAGTCCAGTCAATCGCGACGAGCGGTTCGGCAAGCGCGATGGCAAGCACTTCATCAACATGCTTGACGGGAATAATCGCCAGCCCGTCACGGATGTTGGCCGGGATTTCGGCCAAATCCTTCTCATTTTCGGCAGGGATAATCACGGTCTTGATGCCACCACGAAGCGCTGCAAGCAGTTTCTCTTTGAGGCCACCAATCGGCAGCACCCGGCCACGCAGCGTCACTTCGCCCGTCATCGCGACATCATGGCGCACCGCAACCCCGGTGAGCGTTGAAATCATCGCGGTCACCATGCCAATGCCCGCCGACGGGCCGTCTTTGGGCACAGCGCCTTCTGGCAGATGGATGTGGATATCCTTGCGCGCGAACAGGCTCGGTTTGATCCCGTAGGATGGGCTGCGCGCCTTGACGAACGACAGTGCGGCCTGGATCGATTCGGTCATCACTTCGCCGAGCTTGCCCGTGGTGCGCACACCGCCCTTGCCAGGCACGGTGACCGCCTCAATCGTCAGCAATTCGCCGCCAACCTCAGTCCAGGCAAGGCCAGTAACAGCACCAATCTGGCTTTCATCCTCACCAAGCCCGTGACGATATTTGAGCACACCGGAAAATTCGCCGATATTATCAGGCGTAATCTCAACTGATTTGACCTTGCCCTCAAGGATCTGGCGCAGCACCTTGCGCGCGAGCTTAGCAATCTCGCGCTCTAGCGTACGGACGCCCGCTTCTCGGGTGTACCCCTGGATTAGGGCGCGCAGGCCCGCATCGGTCAGGACAAACTCGCCCTTTTTAAGGCCGTGCGCCTTGATCTGCTTTTCAATCAGGTGAAGCTTGGCAATCTCAACCTTTTCATCCTCGGTATAGCCTTCAAGCCGGATGATCTCCATCCGGTCAAGCAGCGGCTGGGGCAGATTGAGCGTATTCGCAGTCGTCACAAACATCACGTCGGACAGGTCGATATCAATCTCAAGATAATGATCCTGAAACTTGTTATTCTGTTCTGGATCAAGCACCTCAAGCAAAGCCGACGCGGGATCGCCCCGGAAATCGGCCCCAAGCTTATCAATCTCGTCAAGCAGGAACAGCGGGTTTGATGTGCCCGCTTTCTTGAGGTTCGATACGATCTTGCCCGGCAGCGATCCGATATAAGTTCGCCTGTGCCCGCGAATTTCGGCTTCATCACGCACACCGCCAAGCGATTGACGAACAAATTCACGCCCCGTCGCCTTGGCGATTGAGCGGCCAAGCGAGGTTTTCCCCACACCCGGCGGGCCAACCAGACAGAGTATCGGGCCTTTCAGCTTATTGGTGCGCGCTTGGACAGCCAAATATTCAACGATCCGGTCTTTGACCTTTTCAAGCGCATAATGATCATTATCAAGTACCGCTTGCGCTGCCGCCAAATCCTTCTTCAGCTTTGATTTCTTGCCCCACGGCAGGCCGAGCAGCACATCAAGATAGTTGCGCGTGACCGTCGCCTCGGCAGACATCGGCGCCATTGTCTTGAGTTTTTTAAGCTCAATCGTGGCCTTGGTCTTGGCTTCTTTGGACAGTTTGAGCGTCGCGATTTTCTGCGTCAGTTCGCCGATTTCGTCGCCTTCGCCCTCTTCGCCCTCATTGCCGAGTTCGCGCTGGATCGCCTTCAATTGCTCGTTCAAATAATATTCGCGCTGGGTCTTTTCCATCTGGCGCTTAACGCGGCCACGAATTTTCTTTTCAACCTGAAGGACGCCGAGTTCGCCCTCCATAAACGCAAATGTCATCTCAAGCCGCTTGCCGGGGTCAAGTTCAACCAGCAATGTTTGCTTGTCACTCACCTTGAGCGAAAGGTTCGCCGCCACCGCATCGGATAGCCGCGAGGCATCGTCAATTTCGCTCAACTGCACAGCGGTTTCGGCGGGGAGTTTCTTGTTGAGCTGTGAATATTTGTCGAACTGATCAACCACGCTGCGCATCAGCGCCTTGATTTCGGTGCTATCCGCACCCTCTTCATGCGCCTCGTCAATCGTCGCGACGAGATGATCAGCAGCGCCCTCAAGCGTCGCAAGGCTCGCGCGGCGTCGGCCCTCAACCAGAACGCGGACGGTGCCATCGGGCAGTTTCAAAAGCTGCATCACCGTGGCAACAACGCCCATATCATACAGGTCATCGCGGCCCGGATCATCCTCCGCCGGGTCAAGCTGGGCAACCAAGAAAATCTCTTTATCCGCCGCCATCGCGGCCTCAAGCGCCGATACTGATTTATCGCGACCGACAAACAGCGGCACGACCATATTGGGAAACACCACAATATCACGCAGTGGCAAAACGGGGTAAAGCTGGCTCATTATCGCTCCGGAAAATAGAATAATCGCGATATGGGCGCGATGTCAGGCGTTATCAATGGCTTTGGGGCCAAAGCGCGGGATTTGATAATCGGGGCGCAGCCAGCGGATTTTGCCCTCGGCCTCTTCCGCCGCGCGCTCGGCATTGAGCGCGACCAGCCGGGTGACGATTTCAGCAGGAGCCAAATCTGCGGGCCAGCCGTAGGCATCGGCCACAGCGGCATCGATTTGTTGATGGAGGCGGTGGATGATCCCAGCGCGCGCGGCACGGGCCCGGTCTTCCTTCTCCCTCTCCCCTTGAGGGGAGAG
>JAYTMV010000070.1:0-5859 GCA_043728175.1 Sphingomonadales bacterium | reverse complement strand
TCAGGATCAGCACTGATCGTCCCCAACACACGACCCTCCAAATCATAACGCGTCGCAGAGGTGAACGAAGAGGGCACAGCCTGCGCATGAGCAGGCGTGGAAAAAGGGGAGACAGTGGACAGGGCTAAAAGCGCTAAAAGCGAAAACCCAAAGCGGGAAAAGGCAAAAAGACGGATCATGGACAAACCGCCAAACCAGAACGAGGAGAGGTCTCACTCACCTTATTCCCACGCCAATCGTAGGAATAGCAAGTGCGCAAATTAAGCCCGCCCGCATCCACAATCGTCCCGCGAAGCAGTAGGTTATTTGGCCCCGAATCAGGGCCATAGTCATAGGCCGTCTTCACCTCATCCCCCGCAACCGCACACCCAGCGCCCGCCGCCGCTCCCGCTTTGCAGTAGCTTTTCTGCGTCAACACCCAAATCGGCGTCGTCGCCTGCACGAGTGCGCCGCTGCTGTTTTTGATCCACGCATAACGCTGCGCATAAACGTAACGCGTCTGCGGACGAATGCCGTTCACCGCTGATGCGGTTTCAGTCAAAACGCCGCCATGCGCAGGGTCGTAGGTATAGTCGGTTACGTTGCCGCGTTCATCTGTTCGGTTGACTGGTTTGTCGCATCGCTTAGCATCTGCGGGCCCAGTGCCACACCCTGTTGGAAATAAGGAGCCGGCCGGAAAACTCGGCAAAAACGCTTGACCAAAGATGAAGCCGCCTGGGACTATCGCCGGGAAATCGGGGAGGATGCAGCACCGCGCAAGATCAACATCGGTGGTTGATATCAAAGGGCCACCTGTAGCGGCAGATGTTGGTGGAGCAGCGCCCTTTGGCCAGCTCAATCGAAATGTTACATTGCCGCGCGCGTCATAAAAATAATATTCTCGGTTCCCTTCAAAGCTTGTGACAAGCGCAGGCGTAACCGCATGATAATCAAAAACGATAGGGGAAAGGCTATTTTGTATTTGCCCTGTAAAAACTTGCTGAGGATATTTGAAATTCAATATGGTTGCCGACGTGTTCAAATCTACGAGAACACCTCGATCATAATCTAGCGTCGCGCTTTGGCCTTCCGGCCCTGCCATCCGTGATTGCGTGTAACGTGGACGACCGGTAATGATGGGCACGTCCTGCGGATTTTCGCCCAATTCATAATCATAGCGCCAAACATCTCCGTTTGCTGTTGTTTGTATGCGCACCATATCAGGTCCTGCGACTGCGGGCTGTATATTTGTCCCCGGAAAAAATGGGTCGGTTGGTAGGGTTCCGTACACATTCTGGATTTCGCAGATGGACGAATTGGGAAGTGTTACGCAAAGTGGGCCGCCTCCATAACCAATGAACTGCGTAACACGACCGAGCGGTTCCGTGACGCTGATAAGCGCGCTTCCATCGGGAGAATAACCGTAAGAAGTTTTTAAAGTAGCGCCCGCGCATGTCGACGCGTTTGAAACAAATTGAACTGCAGTGTTAAACCCACAAATAGTCTGAATATTTCCATTAGCATTATAGTCAATAATGATCGCATAACCTCGATTGCTGATTATCGAATGAATCTGGAAACTGGCTATTGATGACGAACTTTCTCGATATCCGTAGTTTATGCGACTACCGTCCGGATATTCAACCATATTTATCACACCGTCTGGGATACTGCCACTGGAGAACGTTTTTTTCGTAAAAAAATAAACAGCGCCGTTTTGACTTGTTAAAATATATTGAGTTGATGTAGATTGCAATAAAGCACCCAAAGCAGATTTATCTTGTGAATATAGCTCACCACCTCCACCTTGACTAAATTTATAGCGTTTATTATCAGCAAAGACGCTGAAATAATTGCCTATCGAGTTATATGTTACGCCTTGCGCATAATTATGAGACCATCCACCGTCGAACGATATATTCACAGTACTATTACCGAACGTGCTAACGCGTCGATAATTGCTCGCATCGGCCCATGATCGAACCAAACTCAAGGGACCAATCGCAATATCAGTCTTTTTGTAAGCAAATCTTCCTGTCTGGAAATTTACACCTTTTGGGCTGACGCTCGGCTGAACCGGAAAGGCATACCGCGTATCAGTTTGAGACCACACCGGCACTGGTATCATAAAACCAGTCAACACAATCACAAGCCACGACCACAAAACGAAGCTGACAAATGGGTTCGCGCGAATATCAGATTTTTTATTTGCAAATTTCAATTGCATATCATCCGCCCTCACTAGGAGTTTGCACCTGTGCTGGAAAACTACACTCGGCAGCAGTACCGATTGCCTTAAGTGGAAGCGTGCCCATCGCGATCGCCCCGCGTGCATCTCGGATCGTGTAGGTTGCAGAAAACAGGGCGTTACGCGAATAAGGCGCGCTAAAACCGATTTCAGTCGCACTCGCTCGCGAAGCGTGAACTGACCCTGACACAGAGACAAGTTCAAGCGGCACATCGCCCTCAGGGTCAGTATCATTAGCAATCACATTGTACGCAACATAAGTGCCGCATTTGACCGCTAATTGCGGATCAGGATTTACAATCGGCGACTGATTCGGGCCCGCACTCGCGTTGATCGTTGCACCCCCTATTGATGTTGCGAGCGAGCCACCCGCAGAAGGGGATGACAGCGAGGCAGTGAACTGTTCGCTCGGCTCTGCAACCTGATCCCAAACTGTTGCGACACCGTGATATTTGACGGTCTCCGACGGTAAAAACGTCAGCGTGGCATTCTCAGGCGTATAATCTTGATCCGCCACCGCACTGCCATTTGCTGTTGCAAAATTGACTGTCATCGCCGTGAAAGCCGTGCCGGTCTTTGTAATTGTAAAAACAGCCGCGGCACCCTCGTTAACTGGCGCAGCAGCAGCGATCGAAAATATGGCGGAATTTGTTTGCGGCGGCGCTGGTAGGCCGGAAACATAGCTCTTACGATTTCCTGCAGGATCAAGTGAAATCACCGTTTCGCGGCCATTTCTTGGTCCGCCGCTATTGGTTGAAACGATCAAACGGCCAAGTTCGTCATAGCTATACGTAGTAGTTTCACCAGCGCGCAAATTTGGTGCGATACCGAGCAATAACCCACCAAAAATAACTACTGCATACCTACCATAATGCATCTATTTCATCCCCGCGACTGACAATTTATTTGATATTTCATATGTGACTAAATCTCGATGAGAAATATTTCATAATTATGTTTTGTCAATCGCTCATTCGTGTCAACTCCCATTTGAGACAAAAATGGCACTGGGTTTTTGATGGATGTTGCAACCACGGAGAATACCAACTAGATCATTATTATGCTTCATAATTTGATCAAAGCGAGCGCAATTGGGCTTTTGAACTTTCATTCCGCTGCTTTTGCTCAAGATATTGGCGCCGACCCGCAAGGGTCGGGCGCTATCCTTGGTGCGGCGCGCTGGATTCAGGGCACTTTGCTTGGTACGGTTGCCACAGTGGTTGCGGTGATTGCTGTTGCTGTGGTTGGGCTGTTGATGCTGACGGGTAGAATCAATTGGCGCTACGGCGCTATTGTGATTTTGGGCTGCTTTATATTGTTTGGGGCTGCAAGCATTGTTGCGGGAATTCAATCAACTGCCGCGCTAAGCTCAGGGCTTTGATCCTATGGAAGGCGTAGCGCGCGACCGTCTTTTTGTTGCGCTCACGCGGCCACAGATGTTTGCGGGCGTGACCTATAGCCTGTTCATTATAAACTTTGTGGTGATGGCGGAGCTATTCCTGATTTTTCGTTCGTTGTGGGTGCTTGTTCCAGCGCTTCTGCTCCACGGTCTTGGCGCGCTGCTTTGTCTGCATGAACCACGCGCGATTGATCTGTGGCTGATTAAGGCCCGGCTATGCGGGCAGGTCCGTAATTATGCGTTGTGGCAATGCAATTCTTACCGGCCCTAACGCGCGACCCAAAAATCATTGCACGCGAAAAAAGTGCTGCTGTGCATTTGCCTTACGCTGCACAGATTGATGATCATACGATCCTCACCCGTGACGGGCTAATGATGCAGACAATATCGCTGCGCGGGCTGTTGTTTGAAACCGCAGACACCAACGAACTTAATTACCGCAAAGTGCTGCGCGATGCGATGTTGCAGACGATTGGTTCATCGCGCTTTGCGCTTTACCATCACATCATTCGCCGCCGGGTTGATACCGCACTTGAGAGTGATTTTCCTGACGCGTTTTCTCAAGCGCTTGATGCGCGCTGGCGCGAGCGATTGCAGGCAAAGCAGCTTTACGTAAATGAGCTTTATCTGACCTTGGTGCGGCGACCGCTGCAAGGGCGCATTGGCGTGGCGGATCGATTGCGATCATGGCTTGGGAAAAGCAGCGCAGGCGAGAGCGCAATATATATAGCTGAGCTACGTTCGCTTGCGAGTACGCGTGAAGCGCTGATGGCCGGTCTTGGTAGCTACGGCCCGCGCCTGCTTTCGGTTTATGATACCCCCCAAGGCCTTTGTTCAGAACCAATTGAGTTTCTAAGCAGCCTATATAATGGCGAACTTCGCCCGCAGCTTTTGCCGCACAGCGACGTTGGTAATTATATTCCGGGACGGCGGGTGAGCTTTGGCCAGAATGCGATTGAGCTTGGCCCTAATGGGTTTGGCGTGCGGCGTTTTTCGGCGATCCTTTCGGTCAAGGATTATGCGGGTCAGACGGCACCTGGTATGCTTGATGAACTTCTGCGCTTGCCGTTTGAAATGACGGTAACGCAGTCGTTCGCCTTTGTTGAGCGGAAGGCGGCACTCTCACAAATGAACCTTGCGATCCGCCGGATGCGATCCGCCGAGGATGAAGCTGTCAGCCTGCGTGCTGAGTTGGGTGACGCCAAGGATGAGGTCGCAGCGGGCCGTGCTGGCTTTGGCGAACATCATATGACGATTGCGGTGCACGGCGATACGCTCGGTACACTTGATCAGGGGGTTGCTGAAATCAGCGCGTCGGTTGCTGATTTGGGCGTGACAGCTGTGCGTGAAGAAATTGCGCTGGAGCCTGCTTTCTGGGCGCAATTTCCCGGTAATTTCAAATATATCGCGCGTAGGGGTTTGGTCTCGACCGCCAATTTTGCAGGGCTAGCGAGCGCGCATAATTTTGCGACTGGTACGCCTATCGGTAATCATTGGGGCGAGGCGGTAACGCTCTTAGAAACGACGGCAGCCGGGCCCTATTTCTTCAATTTCCACCACGGCGATCTTGGCAATTTCACAATCATCGGCCCCTCGGGAAGCGGCAAAACTGTTGTTCTCAATTTTCTGCTCGCCCAGTCGCTCAAATATAAGCCGCGCATCATTTTCTTTGATAAGGATCGCGGGGCGGAACTGTTCATCCGTGCCATCGGCGGACGTTATGATCGGCTTCACCCCGATAGCCCATCAGGCCTCAACCCGCTGCAACGTGATGACACGAGCAGCAATCGGCAATTCCTGATTGATTGGATCATTCAAATTGCCGGCGGGGCTGATGTTGAAGAAGTTGAAGCAATCAAGCAAGCGATTGATGCCAATTTCACGCAACCGATCGAAGCTCGCCGTTTGCGCAATCTTGTGGAGCTGTTCCGTGGCAGTGCGCGCCCCGCGAGTACTGATCTTTGGTCACGCTTGAAACCCTGGTGGGGCGACGGCGAGCGGGCGTGGTTGTTTGATAATCCAATTGACCTGACTGACCTTGATGCGCGCGTGGTTGGCTTTGATATGACCGCGATCCTTGATGATCCTGTCGCGCGCACATCAGCGATGATGGTGCTGTTTGACCGGGTTGAGGCGCGGCTTGACGGAAGCCCCGCGATCATCGTCGTTGATGAAGGGTGGAAGGCGCTTGACGATGATCTCTTCGTGCGCCGGATCAAGGATTGGGAAAAGA
>JAYTMV010000069.1:0-3036 GCA_043728175.1 Sphingomonadales bacterium | reverse complement strand
AGCGCGTCTGCATCCATTCGGGCGAGGCGGGGTTAGACACGCCTTTGATCACCCGACCATAAAAGGCGGGGCACCCTTCGGGATCGTCGGTGCGGATCGCAGTCGGGCAAGGGAAACTGCCTTCATTCTGGGTGATTGTTAGTGGCTTGAGCGTGCCCAATCCCGCCGCAGCCAGATCGCGCGCAATGCCGTAAACGCCCATGCAATCCTGCTTGTTCGGGGTCACTGCAACATCGATCACAGCATCATCAAGCCCCGCCCAATCGGCGTAAACGACGCCCACGGGCGCATCGCCCGCGAGCTCGATAATCCCGTCATGATCATCGCCCAGTTCAAGTTCTCGTGACGAGCACATCATCCCGTTTGATTCGACACCGCGAATCGCAGCAACCTTGAGCACCATGCCATTCGACGGTACGACAGCGCCTGCGGGGCCGAAGACCCCGACCATGCCAGCGCGCGCATTGGGCGCGCCGCAGACGACTTGTAAGGGGCCGTCACCGGCATCGATGCAGAGCACCTGCAACTTGTCGGCCTGCGGATGCGGCGCGGCGCTCAGCACCTTGGCAATGCGGAATGCGGTTAGTTTTTCAGCGGGGTTTTCAATGCCCTCAACTTCAAGCCCGATCCGTGTGCACGCATAAGCAATCGCGGTCACATCGGCATCGGTATCGAGATAGTCTTTGAGCCAGCTTAGTGAAAACTTCATGCGCCCACTCCTCCGCTCAGCGTGGGGACGTCAAGCGCGCCAAAGCCGTAATGTTTTAGCCAGCGCAAATCGCCGTCGAAGAAAGTGCGCAGATCGTCCATCCCGTATTTAAGCATCGCGAGCCGGTCGACGCCAACGCCGAACGCAAAGCCCTGATAGACATCGGGATCAAGCCCGCAATTTTCGATGACGCGGCGGTGAACCATGCCCGAACCCAGCAATTCCATCCAGCCGCCTGTGCCGCCCAAGATACGCTTCCCGTTCTGCACCGAAAATCCGACGTCGACTTCAACCGAAGGCTCAGTGAAGGGAAAATAGCTTGGTCGCAGGCGGAGGGTGATATCGTCGCGCTCGAAGAAAGCCTTGAGGAAAGTCTCTAACGTCCATTTGAGATGGCCAAGATGGATGCCCTTATCAATCACAAGCCCCTCAATCTGGTGAAACATGGGGGTATGCGTGGCGTCGCTATCCGAACGGTAGACGCGACCGGGCGCGATGATACGGATCGGTGGCTTTTCATTCATCATTGTGCGAATTTGAACGGGCGATGTGTGCGTGCGAAGCAACATCTTTTTTCCATCAACTGCCATCTGGTCGGGGAAGTAGAAAGTATCATGCATCGCGCGTGCAGGGTGCGTTTCAGGGATGTTAAGCGCGCTGAAATTGTGCCAGTCGTCCTCAATCTCGGGCCCCTCGGCGACGGCAAAGCCCATGTCAGCGAAGATCTCAGCAAGTTCATCCATCACTTGGGAGACCGGATGGACTGATCCTTGGGGCGTTATCGGCGCTGCGAGTGACATGTCGAGGCGTTCGGTTGAGAGGCGGGTGTTGAGCGCTTGAGTTTCAAGCGCAGATTTACGCGCGGCAATTGCTGTCGTCACCGATTCGCGCAGGCCGTTGATGATTGGCCCCTGCACCTGGCGCTCTTCGGGTGACATTTGGCCCAGCGACTTGAGCAAAGCCGAAATGCTGCCCTGCTTGCCCAGTGAGGCAATGCGCTGTTCTTCAAGCGCGTCGAGCGAGGTGGCGGCGCTGATGGCGGCGAGGGTTTCTGATTTTAACACTTCAATGTTCACAAATAACCCCGTCACCCTCGCGAAAGCGGGGGTTTATGCTTGAGCGCGCTCCCAATATTAGGAGTTAGCGGAAAGATTGACCCCCGCTTTCGCGAGGGTGACGGAAGGATCAGTCTGCCAGTCGGTCAAAACCCAGTCCAATCGCCAAATCCTCCCAATAGAGATTTTGCGATTCAATCAACTCAATTTTCCAATTGCGCATCCAACTCTTCAGTCGTTTCTCTCGCACGATGGCATCGTCCATGCGGTCAAAGAATTCGAATCGGACGAGGAGTTTGGTATTCCTCGCTTTTGAATAGCCCGAAAAGATGCCCTCGCGGTGTTGGTAAATGCGCTGCATGAGGTTCGATGTTACGCCGATGTAAAGATAGCCGTTTCGTTTGCTGGCGAGAATGTAGACGCAAGGTTGGCGGTCACGTTGCATTGTGACGCACCACCCCATCCGTCACCCTCGCGAAAGCGGGGGTTTATGTGTGAGCAAACGCCATCACTTTGGAATTTATTGACGCATTTACCCCGGCTTTCGCGAGGGTGACGGGAATTGGGGCACACGTGCCAGAAGCGCAAAAAGGGCGCGAACGGCAAGCACCATCCACGCCCTTTCGCGCATTCAACGTAAGGAAACTACGCCGCTTGCGGCAAAGCCGCTTTCGCTTGCGCGATGATGCCGGTAAAGGTTGCGCCTTCGTTCATCGCGATATCGGCCAGAACCTTGCGGTCAAGTTCAACACCGGCGAGCTTGAGCCCGTGCATGAACGATGCGTAGGTCAGGCCTTCGGCGCGGACGGCGGCGTTGATACGCTGAATCCACAGGCCACGGAACATGCGTTTCTTTACCTTGCGGTCACGGTAGGCATATTGGCCGGCTTTTTCGACAGCCTGACGGGCGATGCGAATCGTATTCTTGCGACGGCCATAAAAGCCCTTCGCTTGTTCTAAAATCCGCTTATGTTTTGCTTTGGTGGTAACACCGCGTTTTACACGTGCCATTGATCCAGCCCTCCTTACGATAGACCGTAAGGCGCCCATGCCTTGACCGTGGCTGTGTCAGCCTTGGACAAAACAGTGGTGCCGCGGTTTTGGCGGATATACTTGCCGTTATGGCTAATCAAACGGTGACGCTTACCGGCAACGCCGTGCTTAAGCTTCCCTGTTGCGGTGAGCGTGAAACGCTTTTTCACACCGCTCTTGGTCTTCAGTTTGGGCATTTTCGTCTCCTTAAAGTTCGACGATTTGAACCGGCCATGGCAG
>JAYTMV010000068.1:0-3536 GCA_043728175.1 Sphingomonadales bacterium | reverse complement strand
TTATCCTATGTCAGTTGCCAGCAACTAGGAGACCGCCCGATGTCACCGTTCAAACAAGCCGCACTGATGTGCGGTGCGCTCATGCTCACTACTGCCACTGCTCACGCCGCGACGACATTTACCTCAAGACTTTCAGGGCTGAGTGAAATTCCAACACCCAATAATTCAGCGGGCACAGGTGTGGCAACCGCTGCGTTTTTCAATGCGAACAACAGCATCCGACTTACTGGAAGCTTTCAGAATCTGACTGGCCTCTCACTGCTTGGGCATTTGCATTGCTGCTCAACACGTGCCGCCAACGGCGCACAGGCGATTGATTTTTCAGAGAATCCCGGCTTTCAACTTGGCGTCAGGAGCGGCTCGTTTGATCTCACTTATGATCTGCTTGATGCCGCTACCTATACAGCGGCATTTCTTGCAGCAAGTGGCGGGACAGCGCTTGGTGCGCGCAATAGGTTGTTCAGTAATTTCAATAATGAGCTAGGCTATTTTAACATTCACTCGACTGTATTTCGTGGCGGTGAGCTTCGCGGGCAATTGGTGGGCATTCCTGAACCCGCTGCATGGGGCATGATGATCGTCGGCTTTGGCTTTATCGGCGGCGCGATGCGTCGTCGGAACCAAATAGTGCGCGTCACCTACGCTTAATCCTGTTTTATTTTCGATACAAAATGGCCTGCTGGAACAATTCAGCAGGCCATTTTTGTGGGCTCAAAGCCTTAGCCTAGGTATTTCGATCTTGGGGCAGCGATCCATGACTACCGTTAACCCCGCCGCCTCAGCAAGTGCCGCTGCTTCACCGTTAACAACCCCCAACTGCATCCAAACAGCCTTCGCACCCACCGCAATCGCTTCATCAACCACAGCACCTGCCGCTTCGCTGTTGCGGAAGATATCGACCATGTCGATTGGTTCGGATATTTCGGCAAGCGAGGCCAATACCCTTTCTCCGTGGATCGTTTCCCCGGTGAGCGCTGGGTTGACTGGAATAACATGATAGCCTTTCGCCAACAGAAACCCCATAACCTCGTAACTCGCGCGGTCGGGCCGGTTGGATGCGCCGACCACCGCGATGGTGCGGGTCTCACGTAACAGTGTAGCGATTTCAGCGTCTAGGGTTAGCGGCACGGTGTTGCTCCTTTGCGTCAGTCAGCCCTTACCACCAATGTCCATCCAAAAACACTTGCATATCCGCGCGGTGCCACCCACTCTCGAACGATGCTCAGGCAATATGAACTGGTTGAACGGGTCAAGGCCTATGATCCTGACGCCGATGAGGCGCTGATCAACCGCGCTTATGTGTTTTCGATGCAGAAACACGGCTCGCAAAAGCGCGCATCGGGCGATCCCTATTACAGTCACCCCATCGAAGTTGCGGGGATTTTGACTGATCTGCGGCTTGATGATCAGACGATAGCAACCGCAATCCTGCATGATACCATCGAAGATACGCTCACCACGCATGAGGAAATCAAGGCGAAGTTCGGTGAGAATATCGCGCGGCTGGTTGACGGGGTCACCAAACTCTCCAAGCTTGAGGCGCTGACCGACAATGAGCGCGCGGCGGAGAATTTGCGCAAATTCTTCCTCGCGACTTCAGATGATATCCGCGTGTTGCTCGTTAAACTTGCTGACCGACTGCATAATATGCGCACGCTGCATTACATCAAGGATGAGACAAAAAGGCGGCGCATCGCCAAGGAAACGATGGATATCTATGCCCCGCTGGCTGAGCGGATCGGTATGTATGAATTTATGAATGAGATGCAAACGCTGGCATTTCAACAGCTTGAACCCGAAGCTTACGCATCAATCACAAAGCGGCTTGAGCAGTTGCAAGACGGCGGTGGTGATCGGATCGCGCGGATCAGTTCGGGGATTAAGCTGCTGCTGTCACGCGGCGGGATTGAGGCCGATGTGATTGGCCGTGAAAAGCATCCTTATTCAATTTGGCGCAAAATGGCCGAGCGCCATATTAGTTTTGAGCAGCTTTCCGATGTGATGGCCTTCCGCGCGATCGTGCCCAATACTGAAAGCTGTTACGCAGCGCTTGGCCTGATCCACCGACGTTGGCCGATGGTGCCGGGGCGGTTCAAGGATTATATCTCAACCCCCAAACGCAATGGGTATCGCAGCGTGCATACTGCCGTAATCCACTCCGAAAAAATGCGGATTGAGATTCAACTTAGGTCTCAAGACATGCACGCCCAAGCCGAACGCGGTTTTGCGTCGCACTGGTCATACAAGCAAAAGGGCGAAGCGCCCGATACACAGGTGAGCTGGCTCCGCGATCTCGTCGAGATTATCGATCATGCCGGCAGCCCTGAAGAGCTGCTCGAACATACGCGGATGGCGATGTATCAGGATCGCATCTTCGCCTTCACGCCGAAGGGAGAGCTGATCCAGCTTCCCAAGGGCGCGACGCCGGTTGATTTTGCCTATGCCGTCCACACCAATGTTGGTGATCAGGCGGTAGGGGCAAAAATCAATGGCCGGGTAATGCCGCTCCGCACCGTGATTGAGACGGGTGACCAAGTGCAGATACTCCAATCAAAGGCGCAACAGCCGCAGCCGCTGTGGATGAATTTTGCGGTGACGGGCAAGGCGCGCGCCGCGATCCGCCGCTTTGTCCGCCTCAAGGATCGTACTGAATCGATAGCGCTTGGTCGCAAAATTTATGAAGAAATTGTCGGACGTCTGCCAACGCGGCTTGGCCCCGAAGCGCAGAAGGCGGCGATGAAGCGGCTTGCCATTCCTGATGAGGCCGAACTGATGGTGGCGATTGCGCGGCAAACGATCAGCGATGCTCAGGTGATGGAGGCGCTGATGCCGGGATCAATCGATCTTGCGATTGCGCCCGCGCAGCGTGAAGCCATTTCGATCAAAGGGCTTACTCCCGGTGTTGCCTATGCGCTTGCCCAGTGCTGCCACCCCATTCCGGGCGATCGGCTGGTTGGATTGCGCCGTCCCGATGAAATGATTGAGGTTCACACCATCGATTGCCACAGTCTTGCCGACGGTGTTGATGCTGATTGGCTCGACCTTGCATGGGGCGATGGCACCGACGGCGCGGCGGCGCGGTTGCAGGTTGTCCTCAAAAATGAGCCCGGTGCGCTTGCGGTGATGGCGGGCATTTTTGGCACCCAAAAGGCCAATATCCTCAACCTACGCCTTGATGCGCGTGATAGCAGTTTTCACAATTTTACCATTGATCTTGAAGTGCGCGATCTACCGCATTTGATGAAAATCTTAGCGGCCTTGCGTGCCGCCGACGCTGTCATTCAGGCAACACGCGGATGAGCAAAACCGCGCCGCCTGCGCCTGACTTTAATCCCGCGCTGCGTAATCCGGCGATGCTGGCAGCCGCACTCGCGCTGTTTGACAATCGGCTCCACGATGCCGAACCATTGCTGCGCGCGCGCCTCAAGGAAAATCCATTTGATGTTGCCGCGATCCGCATGATGGCCGAGGTTGCGGGGCGGATCGGGCGTTACAAGGATGCCGAAACCTTGCTCCGCCGTGCGATTGTGCTTGCA
>JAYTMV010000067.1:0-3957 GCA_043728175.1 Sphingomonadales bacterium | reverse complement strand
GATTGAGCCGGTGGCAAGGCAGATTGCGGTAAACATCGCGCCAGGAACAGAGCATGCGCGCGCAGCAACACCTGCAAGCGGATGCCGCCACACCAGTTGGACAATGCTGGCAATCGCGATATTTGCCCAACCAATCGTGCTGAGCATCGCGGCGGGCACATGAATATAGAGAATGCGGACGCTTTCACCCTGAAGATAGTCAGGCGGGGTTATGAACAACCCGCCGTAAATCCCCACGCTGACGAGGAATATCCCGATGATCCCGAACAATATGGTGAGCGGCCGGGCAAATTTAAGAAATCGCGTTGGATTGGCTAAGCGGTGCATCGGCACAGCCTTTAACCATAGATTAGCAAAGCGAAAAGCCTAATTTCAACGACCGATCATCGCTTGCGCAATCCGGTCTGCCACCTTCGCCGGATTATCGCCGCTTGCCGCACTTTCATCCCAGATTTGATTGAGCCGATCCGGGATGCCCGCAACCCGCGCTTCGACGGCTTTTCTGTCACCAAGCTTCATATATTCAACGCCGACATTGATGATGCCGCCCGCATTGATCACATAATCAGGCGCATAAAGAATGCCGCGCGCGTTGATCCTGTCACCGTCGACTGGCACCGCAAGCTGATTGTTCGCGCCGCCCGCAACTGCCGCAACATTCAGCGCAGCGATGCTAACCTCATCAAGGATCGCGCCAAGCGCACAGGGGCTAAAAATATCGGCCCCAACGCGCATAATCGCGTCAGTTGCCGCCACTTGCGCGCCGAGTTCAGACGCCAGAGCAGCAGCGTGCGCCCCGTTGCGGTCAGCCAGCGTCAACCGCGCGCCGTCTGCCGCAAGCAAGCGCGCGAGACCCCCGCCAACGCTGCCAACGCCTTGGATGGCAACATGAACGCCCTTGGCCGAATCTTTGCCAAGCGCACGCTTGATCGCTGCCTTCACCCCAAGAAATACGCCAAGTGCGGTTGACGGGCCGGGATCGCCCCCCGCCTGATCGGCTGCGGCTGGCAGACCACACACGTGTCGCGTGACCTTGGAAATCGCGATCATATCGGCTGCGCTCATCCCGACATCCTGCGCGGTGACATAACGCCCGCCGAGGCTCTCAACACTTCTGGCAAAGGCTTCGACCATCGCATCGCTTTTGCTACCCTGCGCGTCAGACAGGATTACGGCTTTACCGCCGCCCATCGGCAGGCCAGCCATCGCATTTTTATAACTCCTCCCGCGCGAAAGGCGCAGCGCATCGGTGATGGCGGCGGCAGGATCAGAATAATGCCAGAAACGTGTGCCGCCTGCCGCAGGGCCAAGATTGGTCGAATGCACGGCGATAATCGCGGTTAGCCCCGATGCGCGATCCCGAAATATGTGAACGCCCTCATGATCGTCAAAATCAGGCAAATTCCATACGGCTGACATAGCTCGACCTCACACATTATAAAATTACAAAATTAAGTAATAATATTCCAATGTGGGTTTGTCAGCTTATTTATCAGAAAAAATGGGGCGATCGAGGGGATCCGAACCCCCGGCCTCCGGTACCACAAACCGGCGCTCTAACCAACTGAGCTACGACCGCCACAATCCTGACTGGCAGGCGTTGCCCATACTGACTCGGGGCGTGCGACGTCAAGCCGTTAGCGAATACCAAGCCCTGGGCGGCGTGAAGTGTCACCGTGGCTCAACACTGGCTTTGCGTAAAATGGCGCTGCGGGGGCCGGAACAGGCGTATGCCGGGCAAGCTTTGGATCAACCATTTTCTCAAACGCGATGCCAACACGGTTTTCGGTAGACCATACGATCTGTCCGCGCACTTCGCCGATACCCTTCATTTCTGCAACCACTGATAACCCGCGCGGCTGAGGGCCGGGAAGATCAATCATCATCCCGCCCGAAGAAATGTTGCGGACGCGGACATTGCGGCTGTGCTTTTCATAGCCAACATGAACTACAGCGACAAGAAAGATGCTTTCACGCGATTTATCACGCGGTTGCAGCACCGTTTCATCGTCAAAATTGTTGATTGCAATGTCCATGATTATGGATTTACGCGCAATTGGTTGGAAAAAGGTAAACAACCAAAAGGGTTTAGCTGTTTTATTCGTCGCGCGAAATTTTTTCCTGCCGCTCGTGGCGCTCCTGCGCTTCAATCGTCATCGTCGCAATCGGACGCGCTTCAAGACGGCCAAGTGAAATCGGCTCCCCTGTCACTTCGCAGTAGCCATATTCGCCGTCTTCGATCCGCCGCAATGCCGCGTCAATCTTGGAAATCAGTTTGCGTTGACGATCACGCGTGCGCAGCTCAAGCGACCAATCGGTTTCGCTTGAAGCACGATCCGTTACATCGGGTTCGCGCAGTGATTCGCTTTGGAGTGACACCAGCGTGCCCTGTGCCTCGCGCAGGATCGCCTCTTTCCAATTGATCAATTTGGCACGGAAATACTCAAGTTGCCCGGCATTCATAAAGGGCTCGCCGTCGCTTGGGCGGTACTCACCCGGTGCCGGCTCTGATTCGATTGATCGTTCTGGTTTTCGATCGTCGAGTGAGGTCGCCATACAAATTTATCCTCTATTTACCGCGCAACAGACGCTCGACTGGCGAGCCAAACATCCGTTACCAGCGTCTAGGCGGGCCTATAGAGCGGGGCATATAAACGTACAAGCCACCTCAACGCCCCACCTCATCGCGTCGCTCGTCTACGCAGATAATTGTTTCAGATCGGTGAATTGGGACACAGCCGCGATTCGCATCGATAGGAAGAGTCTGATAATGATTTCTGACAAGAATTTTGGTTGACGGTTAACACCCGGTCGCAAAACAGCCCCTAAATGAGACGTTAACCATATTGATTTGCACGATGATGTGGTAAATTTGTTATATACTCATCGAATGAAGGTTAATCCGGTTGCACGAATTCTGGGTTTTTTGCACGGGTGATGTTAGTAAGAATCGAACAGGGGTGAATGGATTAAAAATCCACTTCGGTTCGCAACAAATGGGAAAACGCGTATGTCTGTTAAGATGGCTCTTGCAAAACTCTGCGCTTGCGCATGTGGCGGCGCGATGATCGGTGGCGGGGCAATTCACGCAACGCAGAGCAAAGCAGGCTCAGCCGGATACCAATATTCAAAAGTGCAATATTCTAAAGCCAAGCCGGTGAAGAAGATTGTCCGCAAGCGCATCGCTTACGCAGCACCGAAAAAGCGCGTTGTAAAGCGCATTCGCCGGACGGTCACGACAACCACGACAACGCTCGCGTGCCCACCGGGATCGGTACAGGTCGGCAATCGTGCCGGTGCCCCGTATCAGCTTCAGTGCGCACAACAGAGCGTATCGGTTTCGACGCGGCCATTGCCAGCGCCATTCCGCGATGAAGGTTTCCGTGGCGGCGGCGGCGCTATTCCTGTTGTAGTTGGCGGCGGTGGCTTTGGCGGCGGCTTCTTCGGTGGATTTAGCGGCGGTGGCAGCAGCGGCGGCAGCATTGTTGTATCGTCAACATCAAGCGGCGGCTCAACCAGTGGTGGCAGTACCAGCACGTCAGGCGGGTCAACGTCATCAGGTGGATCGGGTGGCTCAAGCACCTCAACGGGCGGGCTCAGCAGCACCTCGGGCGGATCATCGACATCAACCTCATCAGGTGGTTCTAGCGGTAACATCAGTTCAGGTGGCTCAGGCGGATCAAGTGGTAACATTAGCTCAGGTGGATCGGGCGGATCATCAACCTCAACTGGTGGCGTCAGCAGTACATCTGGGGGAGTCAGCAGCACTTCGTCAACGGGTGGGTCATCAACAGGCGGCTCCTCAACCGGGGGCTCATCAACGTCAACTGGCGGTTCTTCAACATCAACCGGCGGCGTCAGTAGCACCTCATCAACGGGCGGTTCTTCAACTTCAACTGGGGGTTCATCAACATCGACGGGCGGCGTGAGTTCAACCTCAAGCACATCAACCGGCGG
>JAYTMV010000066.1:0-5309 GCA_043728175.1 Sphingomonadales bacterium | reverse complement strand
CTGTCGGCGACTGTTTTGATATTATTTCCTAACGGCGCTTCAAGGTGAGCAGGGCTATTTTTACTGTTCATGCGCGCTACCCTTAAGCCTATCTGATATGCTTAATAAGACGGTATAAACGGTTTGGCCAGAGTGGATCAACATGCCAAAGCCCCCCGGCGGAAACCGCCGAGGGGCTTAGCGAGAGCGAATTGATTTGCTTACTGGAGCAGGCTCAATACGCCCTGCTGGCTCTGGTTGGCCTGCGCAAGCATCGCGGTCGAAGCCTGTGACAGGATCTGCGCTGAGGCAAGCTTGGTCGATTCAACCGAGAAGTCAGCATCTTTGATCCGCGATGACGACTCAGTCAGATTGGTGACGGTCGATGTCAGATTGTTGACAGTAGCATCAAGCCGGTTCTGCTGAGCACCGAGGTTTGAACGTTCGGTCGAAACCGTGTCGATCGCGGTATCAAGTGCAGTAAGTGCCGCTGACGCGCCTGCCGACGTGCTGAGATCAACCGTTGCAACGCCGAGTGCCGCCGAACGAAGGTCACCGATTGTGATGTTGACGACTTCGCCTGCATCAACGCCGGTTTGAATATCAAGGTTGGCGGTGCCATCAAGCAAGGCCGTACCGTTGAAATCCGTCCGCGTTGAAATATCATCAACCTGCGCAATCAGCGCATCAACTTCAAGTTGGATGGCAGCACGATCTTCAGTTGTTGAGGTACCGTTGGCTGATTGCACCGCGAGTTCACGCATCCGGACGAGGATGTTGGAAACTTCGCCAGCCGCGCCTTCAGCGGTTTGCGCAAGCGAGATACCGTCGTTTGAGTTCCGCACAGCCTGATTGAGGCCACGCACCTTGGCATCCATTCGTGTCGAGATCGAAAGGCCGGCAGCGTCATCTTTCGCGCCATTGATCCGACGCCCGCTTGACAGACGTTCAATCGCGGTGTCGCGCATGTTGCTGGCGATACGTGAGCTATTCTGGGCGCGCAGTGCGCTAACATTGGTGTTGATGATCATTGTATAATATCCTTTTTTGCAGTCTTTCCGTGGGAGGCTGCTCAGTGGATGAGAACAACCTTGAGTGCAGAAACGGCATTGGCACGGATGACTTTAATCGCTGCATTGTCAAAATCTCGGCGGACACGTTACGGACAGCGCGGCCAGCGCTTTCAAACCCCTAAATTCAAGCCACTTCCCTAACTTGGCACGGCCTTTGCTGTGATGATCGCGCGGGCAATATTGTCCGTTTGTCCAGGGGCCGTTCTTAACAATGTCGACAATCGATCAAAGCCGGTTGCTGCAAATGCGGACAACCATATTGAACCAGAACAGCGCTTTGCAACGCGCTGCTGGCGGGGCTGCACCGACGGAAGACGTCGGCGGCTTTGGCAAAACGATGGTTGATGCGCTCAAGTCTGTGAATAATCAGCAGGCAAAAGCGAGCGACATCTCGTCAGCATACGAACGCGGCGATACCAACGACATTGTCGGCGTGATGGTTGAGCGGCAGAAAGCCTCGCTCGGCTTTGAAGCAACGCTGCAAGTGCGCAATAAACTGCTGTCGGCATACCGCGACATTATGAACATGCCGGTATAATCTGATGGCCGAACAGGAAATCCTCAGCCCCGATGGCACACGTTCGCTCAGCCGCCAGCCCCAAATGCTGACCGGGCGACTTGACGGTATTCGCGGGTTTACCCAGCAACCTGCATTCCAACGCGCCCTCCCAGCAATGGGAATGCTCGGCGCGGTCAGCCTGGCCGCGCTTGCATGGTGGGCGCTGCAATCGCCTACGCAAATGCCACTGTTTCAGGGACTGACCGATGCAGACAAATCGGCTGTTGCCGATGCGCTCGGCACTTCAGGCATAGCCTATACGATTGATCGCACGAGCGGTGCCATTCAAGTTGGCGAAGATGAACTTCACAAGGCGCGCATGGTACTTGCGGGACAAGGCCTGCCAAAAGCTGCGCCTGCGGGCGACGCGCTGATCGCGGCTCTGCCCATGGGATCAAGCCGTGCGGTTGAGGGCGAAACGCTACGCGGCGCACGTGAGGCCGATCTTTCGCGCACGATTGAAGCAATTGACGCGGTCAAGACCGCACGCATCCATCTCGCAACGCCCGAACCAAGCGTGTTCGTGCGCGACAATAGCGCACCTGCCGCATCAGTCATGCTCACGCTCCAGCAAGGGCGGACGCTGTCCGACGCCCAAGTCCGCGCGATCCGCCATCTGGTTGCCTCATCAGTTGCTGGCATGTCACCCGAACAAGTGTCAATTGTTGATCAGAGCGGCGCGCTCCTTTCGCAGCAGGATGCAAACGGGGATAATCGCAGTTTTCAGCTTCAGCTCCAAATGGAGGAGCGTTTCAGGCAGGCACTCGTTGCACTGCTCGCGCCAATCGTTGGCCAAGGCAATTTCACCGTTGAGGTTCATGCCGACGTGGAACAATCCGAAAGTCAATCAACGCGTGAAACCTATCCCAAGGATGATCAGGCGCTGCGCCGTGAGGAGGGTAATCGCTCGAACGCTGCGGGTGGCGAAAATGTCGCCGCAGGCGGCATTCCGGGTGCGCTCGCCAATCAGCCACCGCCTGCAACCCAAGTCGCGACAACCCCCGCAGCGCCGCAAGCCGAACCGCCCGGGCAACCAAGCAATCAGTCGAACGAAACTTACGCACGCAGCTTTGATGTGGGGCGCGAGATATCGGTCACGCATAATCCGCAAGGACGCTTAACCCGCCTGACAGTGGCGGTTGCGCTCCGTGATACTAAGGGCGCAAAACCACGCACGCCCGCTGAGATCGCCGCAATAGACGGCCTGATCAAAGGCGCGGTTGGCTTCAATGCGACGCGCGGCGATGTGGTCGCGCTTTCAGCGCGGCCCTTTGCTGAAAGCACGATCGAACCCATCGCACTGTGGGATAAGCCGTGGGTGATGACCGTCGCGCGGCAGATTGGCGGTTTGCTTGCCGGGCTGTTGGTGTTCTTCTTGCTTGGCCGTCCGCTCATCAAAATGCTGCGCAACAAGGCCGCCGCGCGTGCAGAGCAAAATGAAGCGCTTGAGCAGCAATTGCTTGCCGAAACCAAGGCAGGCCGCCGCGCATCACCTCAGCAATCCGGCGGCGCAATCACGCTAGAAATGATTGAGGCAGCACCAAGCTATGAGGCACGTGCGACGCTTGTCCGCGCCTTTGTGTCTCAAGATCCCGAACGCGCGGCGCTTATTGTTCGTCAACTGATTCAGGAGCGCGCAGATGCCCGCTGACGCAGAGCTCGACGACCGTGACACCGCAAATGCTCCGCCAATTAAGGGGGCAGCAGCAGCGGCTATCCTCTTGATGTTGCTTGAGGAAAATGAAGCCGCGTCAATTCTTAAACATTTTGAACCTGATGAAGTCATGACGCTTGGCCGCGCAATGTTTGCCGCCGCTGGCGCCAGCGAGACCGAAATTGAAGGCGCGCTTGACCGTTTTGTGGCGGGCAGTCGCTCAATCTCAACGCTTGCAGTGCGCGCCGATCCGCGCATCCGTAACGTCATGCAGCAAGCGCTTGGCAATATTCGTGCTGACAATATCCTTGCCGAAATCGCGCCACAATCAAGCGCAGCCGCGCTCGACATCTTGCGCTGGATGGAGGTGCCAACGATCAGCCATATCCTCGCCAGCGAACACCCGCAGGTCGGCGCGATCATTCTAGCAGTGCTAACGCCAGAAATTGCAGGCCAAGTTATTGAAGGGCTTGATGAGACAGCACAGACTGATCTCGTCGTTCGCGCAGCACGCCTTTCATCGGTTGCCGCTGATGCGATTGCTGACCTTGAAATCATCCTTGACCGTGCAAGCGAAGTCAAAGCGGGCAAGCCGAAGATGAAGCTTGGTGGCACCAGCGAAGCCGCACGGATCGTCAACAGCCTCAAAAAACCAACAGGGGAGCGCGTTCTGCGCACCATCAAGAAACGCGACAAGCAGCTTGGCCAGGACATTGAGGAGGAGATGTTCATCTTCGACAATCTGCTTGAGCTTGATGCCAAAAGCCTTGGCACGGTGCTGCGCTCGGTTGATGCCGCCGCACTCGGCCTTGCGCTTAAAGGCGCATCCGAAGCGCTGGTTGATAAAATGCTTGGATCAATGTCGGCCCGCGCCGCGCAGTCAATCCGCGACGACATGGCCGATAGCGGCCTCGTCAAACGCGCTGAAGTTGAGGAGGCGCAAAAGGCGATCATCGCCGAAGCGCGCAAACTTTCCGAAGCGGGCGAAATCACGCTCGGTGCAAAGGGCGACGATTATGTCTGAGGCGCTCATCCAGCAAATTCGCATCGTTGATGCCCGGCTGAACAACAGCGGCTTTCAACCGATGTTGGCAAAGGTTGCGCCGATCGACGATTATGAAGACGCACCTGTTGCTGATCAATATGCAGTCGGCTTTGAAGCCGGGCAGCAGATGGCGACGGCAGCGTTTGAGATTGAACGCGCAGCCCTCATGAAGCTGATCGCAAACGCCAACGCCCTTCAAAGCGAGCCGAGCGAAGAGCTTGCGGTTCTCATCGGTGAGGCGGTTGACGGTCTGGTCAGCGAGATTATCGGCAACGCGCCGGTTGACCGCGACTGGCTCAATATTCACGCGAGGCGCGCTGCCGATATGGTCGCCGAATGTGACAGCGCCCGGACGATGTGGGTTCACCCGGATGACCTTCCGCTAATCGACAGCAACTTGATCAGCCTCACGCTGATGGCGGACCCGGAGGCAGAGCGCGGATCAATCCGCATTGACTGCTCCACCGGCTGGATCGAACATGGCACGGCGCTTTATCTCGATGAACTCCGCACAGAACTTGGCCTTGGCGGGCACAGCGCATGAGTACGCGGCTGATGAAATCAGCAGGCCTACTGCTGCGCCAGGTTGACCTAACCCGCGCATCGCCGCGCCGGGTTGGCACACTCGCGGCGCATGAAGGGCTAATGCTTGAGGTTGAGGGCTTTCCCCAACCACTGGGCACAACCGCGCGGATCGCAACGCCGGGCGGCGGCACTGTACGCGGTGAAGTCGTCGGTTTTCGCGGTCACCGCAGCCTGATCTTGCCATTCGACGGCGACGCGCCGTTCGCTGCGGGCTCGCGCGTCGAACCTGACGGGCGCGGCGGGATGGTGACGTGTGGCAATGCGCTGCTCGGTCGCGTAATTGACGCCCACGGAGCACCGCTTGACGGACGCCATCCGATTTTTAGCCGCTTTTCTTGGCCGCTCAGCGGGCGCAAATCAAATCCGCTGCGGCGCGGGCGCGTGCTCAAATCACTTGATATCGGCGTGCGCGCG
>JAYTMV010000065.1:0-2682 GCA_043728175.1 Sphingomonadales bacterium | reverse complement strand
CCTGAAGGAAGCTGCCTTGATCTGGCCGATGTTATCATCGCGCTTGATGTGCCCGTCCGTCTCGACAAGAAGTTGCGCCGCGCAACTGGCTGGGTGTTTGAGGAACGCCGCACCGTGGTGATTGACCGTGAAGCCAACACAGTACAAATCATGAACAAGTCTGAAAAAATTGGCCCGACCGATATTTACGATACGCCAGAGGGCTGGTGCGTGGCGAGTGGCAAGCTTTCGGCATGGTTCGGGGTGATGCTTGAAGTGGATCAGGGGAGCGCATTGCTGTTCATCCGGTCAGGCTTCAAATTGCCCGTTGAACTGGCGCTCGAACGGCGCAACCGCGCGGCCAAGATACGCACCAATGTTGACTTTGATCTAAAATCCCTCCCCCAAGCGCAAGCGCCGTTTCGGGGGTTCAAAACCCCTTCGCTTGACGCAGTTGTTAGGTTTGGCGGGCTTTACCAAGGCCGAGATCGCGGTGGTACCCGGCTCAATGCGGGCTATGAACTTTACGCGGCTGGCGAGGCGGGGCCAGTGGCGTATAATGCGCGGCTGTCGTCAAATCGCAAAGGCGCGCCCGAAAGTCTTCGGCTTCAGGCCTATCGCACTGACCCGCAGAGCCGTTTGCTCGGGCCGCTTAAGGCAACCCAAGTCGCAATCGGCGATGTTTCAGGCGTTTCGACGGCACTTGTCAGTCAATCCGGGGTTGGCCGAGGCGCATTTATCTCCAACCGCCCGGTGGAGCGGCGCGATGCGTTTGATCGCACCGATTTTCGCGGCGAATTGCCGAACGGTTGGGACGCTGAGCTTTACCGCAATGGGCAGTTGCTCGTTTTTGCCGCAAATCGCGCAGACGGCCGGTATGAGTTTCTCGATGTGCCGCTGCTATACGGGCAAAATGATTTTGAAGTCGTGCTCTACGGCCCACAAGGCCAAGTCCGGCGCGAACGACGGGTGGTTCCCGTTGGGCTTGATTCGATCCCGCCGCGCAAAACCTATTACTGGGCGGTAGTTGATGAGGAAGGCCGCGATCTGATTACGCTTGGCAAGGTGAAACGTTTCTCACGCGCTGGTTTGCGCGGTTCGTTCGGGATTGAACGCGGCCTTGACGTCAAAACATCAGTCGCGGCCTTTGGGCATAGCCTTAATCTCGAAGACGGTCTTCGGCGCAATTTTGGGGAGGTTTCGCTGCGCCGAGCGCTTGGGCCAAGTCTGGTTGAATTTTCAGGCGCTGTTAGCGATGGCGGCGGGGCGGCACTGCGCGCAAACCTGCTAGGCCAGTTTTTCGGTGCATCGGTCAGCGCTGAATCAATTAACGCGCGCGGCGGTTATCGTTCAGATCGCGTGCTTTCAGATGTAACGGGAATCCATACACTGTCGGTTGACCGGACGATTGGCGGCAGTCGGCGTAGCGTGCCCATTCATCTCGAAGGGCGTTATACCGAGCGCCGCACGGGCAATGATAGTTTTGATGCAGCGGCCCGCGTTTCAGCCAGTCTTGGCCGGATCGCGCTTACCGCACAAGTTGATTGGCGTGATGAACGACAGCGCTTTGGCCCTGATCCTGAAGGGATTGCTGAAGCGTCGCTGCTCGCCAATGCGCGGATTAAGGGTATACGGCTGCGCGGTGAGGCGCGATACCGTTTAAGCGCGGGCGCACGATTTGAAAGCGCAACGTTGGTCGGCGAATGGTCGGCTGGCGGGAATGATCGTTTCGGCAATGATTGGCGCGCCGAGATTGGCTATGATCAGCCGTTACGCCGCGCGCGCGCCGGGCTTGGCTATATCCGCCGCTTTGAAAAAGTTGCGCTGACGGCGTCGATTGAGGGGGCGACTGACGGCGCGGTAGCGGCTGGGCTTGATCTAGCGTTCAGCCTTGGCCGAAATCCGCGCGGCGGCGGTCTGCGCGTGACCTCAGACCGATTGGCAACGCAGGGCCAAGCGGTGGCTCGGGTGTTTCGCGATCTGAACGGCGATGGCCGTTGGCAACCAAGCGAACCACAGGAAAAAGATGTCCAGCTTTCTGCCGGACGGGTGCCCGTATCGCGGCTCACCGGGGCGGACGGCGTTGTCCTGATTGATGCGCTTGAGCCGTTTCAGCCCGTTCTCATCGGGGTGGATGCCTCATCACTGCCCGATCCTTATGTCCAGCCTGCAAGTTCAGGCGTAGTCGTGACTCCGCGTCCCGGCGTGTCGATCCTGATTGATCTGCCGCTCAGTAGCGCGGGGGAGGTTGATGGGACGCTGCTTCGTGACGGCGGCACCGCGCTTGAAGGCGTTGATCTTGAACTGATTGACGTTGAGGGGCGGGTCGCGCGCAAAACGCGGAGCGATTTTGACGGCTTTTTCCTATTTGAAGGCGTGCCTTATGGTCGTTACACGCTGCGCATCGCCAAATCGATTGCCGATGCGGTCAAGCTTGCGCCAGCCCTTCCAGGAGTTGCAACCGTCGGCGAGGACACGCCGCTGTTTCATCTTGGGGCTGTGGTCGCAAGACCGTCGGCTAATATAATCGCGCTAAATCAATAGCTTAACCCCGACAGGGTGAGTGGTGCGGCCAAGAAGACTCGAACTTCCACGGGCTTTCGCCCACAACGACCTCAACGTTGCGCGTCTACCAGTTCCGCCATGGCCGCACACTCATGATCGCTGCCGGAGATATCCGGCTGGCTGGTAGGCAAGCGCCCC
>JAYTMV010000064.1:0-8603 GCA_043728175.1 Sphingomonadales bacterium | reverse complement strand
GGGTCAATCCCGATGGGCAGATTGCCGGGATTATACTCCACATTTTCAGGCGCAAATTCACATGCCAGTTCGACGAGTGCCGCAAGGGTCAGGCGCGGGTCAGCCGCAAGATTGTGCATGAGCTTGGTCACTTGCTCAGGATAAGCGGCGGTGAGTGCGGCGCGCGCGCTGTCGGGAAAGGTGGTCATGTTTTGCTCCGAAGGTTGCGCAGTCGTGCAGATGCCGTTTCGGCGGCGCGGCAGGCGCGGTAAATTGCGGTTCGCTTTGCTCCCGCGAGCGGCAGTGATACTTGGACGATGCTGCGGCGCTCAGCCCACAGGCTGTTGATCATCGGGTGGTTTTCGACGGCGCAACTGTCCATCCAGTCAATTTGAGGATCGCCAAGGACGCGGGGCAGGTTCTCAAGTTCGATCATAATGCCGGGCGAAAAGCGCGCGAGGGTCTCATCATAGGCGATCTTGAACGACCAGCTTCCCGGCGGGGTGCGGAAATTGATCAGCATGGCAATCGCGCGCGCATCAAGATCAAGCCGCTGGAACTCAAGTCGTCCTGCGGCGTGCGCACCGATCATGCAATCACGGAAAAACTGCGTGGTGGCGGGGGAATTGCCAAGTGCGGCGCCCTCGCTGCCTTTCCAGCCTGCGGATTCAAGCGCGAGAAATGTGTCGCACCAATTGGGCAGGTCTGCCGCGTCATCAAGTATCGCGAATCGCACTGCGCCTAATTCACCCAGACGATTGGCGAGGCGGCGAAGCTCCTTGCGTTTCTTAGCCCGTAAATGCGTAGCGAGATAGGATTCGGCATCGGTTTCGCTGGCAAGCAGTGCGCGGGAGATGCGGTGGACGGTCGGGGCTTCACGGCCAAGCTTTGCGGCGGCAGCGATCAGGCCGCGATGCACCGGGCCATCTTCGTTGAGGCTTGTCAGGCTTAGAAACCCGGCAGCCCAATCGCTATCGTCCAACGCCGTAATTAGAGCGTGCCAAAAGTCTTGCTCAAACCCGCGTTCAATCAGGGGCGTGCCCATAAAGCTTTGATAATGCGTCCAATTGCTGACGTGGCGTGCTGGCATCCGACCGTATCGACTATAAAGCGTCAGTGGAATGATCCCGATCAGGCGCGCGTCACCCGCCCAGACTTGCGCCAGCCGAACGTCGCGGTTTTCACATAAGTGCTTCAGCGCGGCACTCACGAACCAAGGTTCGGCAAATGCGTTCGGCTCTGATGCCACACTCGCGAGCCGCGCCCATGCGTCAACGAGTGTGCCGTCGGTCGCACTCGCCGACGCGATGCGCACAGCAATCGGCGCGCTGTCATCAGAAATCGCTTCGCTTCGTCGTAGCATCAGAACGGTATAGCGTCCTTATTGCTAAAATCGTGCTAAATTCGCATTTGGCAGCGTGGGATGCTTGGGTTAAACCGTGCGGATGACCAATCCAACCTTTCCCGCCCTGCGCTTGCGCCGCACCCGATCAACCGCGTGGAGCCGTGCGCTTGTCGCCGAAACCAGCCTTGCGCCGGCGCATTTGATTTGGCCGTTGTTCGTGACATCGGGACAGGGGGTGGAGGAACCGATTGGATCGCTTCCCGGCGTGTCACGCTGGTCAGTTGACGGGATTGTCGCGCGGGCAAGGGAGGCACGCGATTTGGGGATTAGTGTTGTCGCTCTTTTTCCCAACACCCCGCGTGAACTGCGGACGGAGGATGGGCGAGAGGCGCTGAACCCCGACAATCTGATGTGCCGGGCCATCCGCGCGATTAAGGATGCTGTGCCCGAAATCGGCGTGCTAACCGATGTTGCGCTCGATCCCTATACCGCGCACGGGCATGACGGGCTGGTTGATGGCGCGGGTTATGTCCTCAATGATGAAACATCGAAAGTTCTGGTTGAGCAAGCGCTTAATCAGGCGGCGGCGGGCGCGGACATTATCGCGCCGTCGGATATGATGGATGGACGGATCGGCGCGATCCGGGGCGTTCTTGAAGGGGCAGGGCATGTCAACGTTCAGATCATGTCCTACGCCGCCAAATATGCCAGCGCATTCTACGGCCCATTCCGTGATGCGGTTGGATCGTCTGGCCTGCTCAAAGGCGATAAGAAAACTTATCAGATGGACCCTGCGAATGCGCAAGAAGCGCTACGTGAAGTCGCGCTTGATATCGCCGAGGGTGCTGACAGCGTGATGGTTAAGCCCGGCCTGCCCTATCTCGATATCATTCGCCGCGTGAAGGATCGTTTTGAAGTGCCGGTGTTCGCGTATCAAGTATCGGGTGAATATGCGATGATCGAAGCGGCGGCAGCGGCGGGCGCGGGCGACCGTGACGCGCTGGTGCTTGAAACATTGCTCGCGTTTAGGCGAGCGGGATGTTCGGGCGTGCTGACTTATCACGCGGCGCACGCAGCGCGGTTGCTCGGTGGCTGAGTTCCAAATTGAAACCGGGCGTTTGATCCTGCGCGAATGGCGAGAGGATGACGCCATGCCGTTTCACGCAATGAGTGAAGACCCTCGCGTTATGGCGACGCTTGGCCCGCCAATGTCTCGCGCGCAATCCGATGCGTTGATTGCTAGGCTGCAAAAGCGGCAAATTGATCATGGCCACACTTTCTGGGCGCTGGAATGCAAACAAGATAGGTCGTTCATTGGTTGGTGCGGGATTGTGATCGCGCTTGATGAATTGCCGATTGCTGGAAAGCTGGAGGCCGGGTGGCGCTTGGCGCATTCAGCGTGGGGGCTGGGCTATGCCCGTGAGGCTGCACAGGCTTCACTGGATTGGGGCTTCCAAACACTTGGCGCAGATGAAATTTGGGCCATCACATCGGTTAACAACACTCGTTCATGGGGGTTGATGGAGCGGCTCGGTATGGAACGCCAACATGATATGGATTTTGATCATCCAAACGTGGCGGAAGATAGCCCGCTCAAGCAGCATATTACCTACCGTATCAAACGCTAACTACCCCGATTTTTAGCCCTTGTTAAACATGTCCTTACCCCTTCGCCCTAATGCTGAGCCCTTCAGCCGAGCGGAGATTTTATGGCCAGTGTACCGATGACCAGCAGTGTTGCAGTGCCGAACGCATCAAAATTCCGCTTTGTTGCAACGATTTGCGCAGGGTCGTTCTTGCTGTTTCTGGTTCAGCCGATGATTGCGCGGATGGCGCTCCCCCGGCTTGGCGGGGCACCTGCGGTGTGGAATTCGGCGATGCTGGTGTACCAAGCGCTGTTGCTTGGCGGCTATGCATATGCGCATTGGCTTGGGCGGTTTGCGCCGCGCAGGCAGGCGATGATCCATATCGCAGCGTTTTTGGTCGCTGCGTTGATGCTGCCCATCGGGCTTGCGGCGGGCAATCCGCCAGCGGATGCCAATCCGTTTCTGTGGGTGCCGATGCTGTTGCTTGGGTCGATTGGCCCGCTGTTTTTCGTGGTTGCTGCGCAAGCGCCGTTGATGCAGCGCTGGTTTACGCTGTCAGGCGGGGGCGATCCTTATCCGCTTTATGCCGCGTCAAATCTGGGCAGTTTTGGTGGGTTGATTGCCTATCCGCTGATCGTTGAGCCGCTGCTTGCGGTGGCCCAGCAAAGTGCCTTGTGGACATGCGGCTATGTTGCGCTGATGATCCTTGTCGCGCTGTGTGCGGTGGTTTTGCCCAAAGGCAAAGTGGCAGCGGCAGCACAAGCGCCTGCATCGCCGCTGCCCGACCGTAAGCGGGTGGCATATTGGATTATCCTGGCGGCTGTACCGTCAGGCCTGATGCTCTCGACAAGCCTGCATTTGACGACTGATATTGTCGCGATGCCGCTACTGTGGGTGGTGCCGCTTGGGCTGTATTTGCTCAGCTTCTCGGTGGCTTTCGCGGCGAACCGGACGCTTGCTGGTATTTTAACGCGGCTTGCGCCGTTTGCGCTTTTGTTCGCGGCGTGCGGGGTGTTTGCCGATACAACAAGCTGGCCGGTGGCGTTTGCATTTGCCTCGCTTGCCAACCTGTTCATCGTTTCGGTTGCGCTTCATAGCGCGATGTTCGCGCGGCGGCCGGAGCCTGAACATCTTACACGTTTCTATCTCGCGATGTCGGTTGGGGGTGTGATTGGTGGGCTGTTCTGCGCGCTTGCGGCCCCGCTTATTTTTGATTGGACGTATGAGCATCCGATCCTGCTCGCGACCTCGGCATTATTGCTTGCCCCGTCAGCGATCTTTGATTGGGCAAAGCGTGTATGGAGACAAGATCAGCGCGCTATGCGGATCACGCTCATCGGTCTAGCCCTGCTGCTCCTCATTTCGGCAGTCGGGCAGGGCGGCTTTGGCCTGCCAGTATCGCGGACGGCGGCGATGGTTACGTCGTTCGTTCTGATCGGGCTTGCGGTACTTAGCCTTGGCAATCGCTGGCTCTATACTGGTGCCGTCATTGCGCTGATGCTCTGCCTTGGGGGATGGAGCAAGCTCTCACTTTCGGCGGAGCCGGGCCAGATGACGCGCAGCTTCTTTGGGGTGTACTCGCTGCGCAATAGCAAGGATGTCCGCACTCTCGTTCACGGCACGACGGTTCACGGCATTCAAAATCGCGGCACGGCGGCGCGCGAAATGATACCGACAAGCTATTACGCACCCAATTCAGGCGTTGGTCTCGCGATGCGCGCGGCCCCAACTCTCTTTGGTCAGAAGGCACGGATTGGGGTTGTTGGCCTCGGCGCGGGGACGCTCGCTTGCTATGCTAAGGTCGGCCAAGCGTGGCGCTTTTATGAAATTGATCCAGTGATCGTGAAACTCGCGCGTGACCCAAAAAGCTTCACCTTCTTGTCGCGCTGTTTGCCCGGCGGTGACGTGGCGGTTGGCGATGCGCGGATCGTTATTGCTGCGGAACCCGCTAACAGTGCGGACGTTCTTGCGGTCGATGCCTTCTCGTCAGACTCAGTGCCGATGCATTTGCTGACGACTGAGGCGTTCGCGACGTACCGCAAGCATCTCTCAAGCAGTGGCTTGCTAATGGTGCATATCTCAAATCGTTACCTTGATCTTTCTCCGGTGATAGCAGCAGCGGCGAAAAATGGCTGGAGCGCGCGCATTCGCAATTATACGCCTGATAAGGCGGGCGAGAAACTGCGCTATTCGGCCTCAATCTGGGTGGCGATGTCGCCTGATCCCGCAACGATTGAGCGCTTGATGGCTTATGACCGCGCCCAATCTTGGGAGCCGCTAAAACCGCGCTCCGGCTTTGCGCCGTGGGGCGATGATCATGCGAGCATCCTTTCAATCATCAAGATCAAAGAACAGGATTGATCGCGGCCATATCGCCAGCCATAGTATCGCGATGCAAGACGTCTCAATCATCACGCTGAACGGCCACACACCGCGTATCCACGACACCGCCTTCATCGCGCCGGGATGCCGGATTATGGGCGATGTCGAAATCGGTGAGGGTGCAAGCATCTGGTATAATTGTGTGCTGCGCGGGGACGTCAATGCGATTCGGATCGGCGCGCGATCAAATGTTCAGGATGGCACCGTCATCCACTGCGACTCAGATAAGGGCGGGATGGTTGGCTTCCCCACGATCATTGAGGAGGATGCGCTCGTCGGCCATATGGCGATGCTTCATGGCTGCACCGTGCGCGCCAAAAGCCTTGTCGGGCTTGGCTCTATCGTAATGGATGGCTGCGTGATCGAAAGCCATGCGATGCTGGCGGCGGGCGCGATGCTTACGCCGGGAAAAACCGTGCCGACAGGGCAGATGTGGGGCGGGCGACCCGCGCGCTTCATGCGTGAGCTTGATCCAAACTGGTCAATGGCTAATCAAATGGGTGTCGCGCACTATGTCCACAATGCGCAGGTGCATAAGGCCGCGATCAGCGGGATTTGAGCCTATTAAGCAGTGCCGAAACCTGCGCACGTTGATTTGAATCGATCTCCGCAACGACATTCTGCATTGCCGCAAACGCATCACGGTCAAAATTTTTGCCGCCTTCGACAAGCTCTCGCCGTAATCCATCAACCTCGGCCAAGGCATTTGCTGATGCCTTGCGCGTGCGCTCCAGTCTTGATATTGCGACTTGTGCCGCTACCCAGGGTTCACTGCTGACTGTCGCGCCGGCGGCATTGGCCACTGCGGCGCGCGCAGGCTCTGCTGCCTTGGTAAAAGGCGCAACGCTTGCGCGCGCTGCACTCATGCTCGTTTCCAGACGCGCTATCGTGGCGGCATCAAGCGGAACGCGCTCAGCCACGATGATTGGGGTGGCAACAACCGCAGGCTGCGCGGCGTCAATCGCAGCGGCTGCTTCGGATGGGCGGATGGCAAGCGAGGGCGAATCGACCGAACTGGCGCATCCGGCAATGAAAGTAATTGAGAAAAGCGCGGCAAACCGGGAAAACATGGCAAACTCCATTCCTCACACTGTCTAGCCACACTATGTTTTTGGCGCAACGGGGCTTGCACTTGTGCTGCTCTCAGACTAACGGACTTCCATTGCGCGCCCGTAGCTCAGCTGGATAGAGCATCAGACTACGAATCTGAGGGCCGGACGTTCGAATCGTTCCGGGCGCGCCAATAACTCCTTGAAATTGCTACAGAAATAATATTTTCTGTTCTGGATAAAACTCCCTTCAAATTTTATGTCGGTTTTTATGTCGGTGAATGTGCTGAATTTCGCCGATTCTACGATTCTCTTCGCTATGATTTGCATTTATTATGTTGGGAGGAAGTTTCCTCCCTAGTTGGAGCCCTGTCGGTCTCCAACATACCCACCTCAGCGGGGACACCCCGCAACTCCCCGATATAGATGAGCGGGATTTTCAAAGTCGCACACTGACCGCATGAATGCGGATCAGAGAGCGGAGCCTTTGTGCTGACCCGCTGGCACTCTTGCGTCCCTCATGGCCGGACGCCCGCTGGCCCACAGGCCCGGGCGCAGGGCGTCCGTCTGGCTTCGCGCCTTGCAAGGGTGCCGTTTTTGGTGGGCCGCTACGCGACCGAGGCTTGATATAAGCTGCCGTATTTCCGCTGCGCATTCTGGCTGCGGCTACCTTAAGAGTAAGAGGAGGGCTTCGCCTTTCGTGACGAGTGAGGGTCGAGAGGGAGTCTCCCGGCTGTTCGTCACGGAGACATATGATGACAAATTCAGTTCCAAAGCTTGTGCTCAGCCGTTCGCGCGATATTCCGTTTAATCAGCTTGTGCTAAGCCAAGCCAATGTGCGGCGCGTGAAGTGCGGCGTTTCGATCAACGAGTTAGCGGATGATATTGCCCATCGGACATTGCTTCAGAGCCTCAACGTGCGAGCGCAGCTTGATGCTGACGGCAAAGTGACTGGAAAATTCGAGGTTCCCGCCGGAGGGCGGCGCTTCCGTGCGCTGGAACTTCTGGTTACGTCAAAGCGGATGGCGAAGAACCAGCCTGTTCCATGCGTGGTGCGCGAAGGCGGCAGCGCCGAAGAGGATTCGCTGGTTGAAAACACCATGCGGATGCCGCTTCACCCGCTCGACCAGTTCCGGGCGTTCAAGGCGCTGCGTGATGCTGGCACTTCCGAAGAAGAAATTGCCGCACGCTTCTTTGCGCCTGTCAACATCATCAAACAGCGGCTACGCCTTGCCTCGGTGTCAGACACGTTGCTCGACATTTACGGTGAGGACGGCATGACGCTTGATCAGCTGATGGCCTTCACCGTCAGCAGCGATCATGCGCGGCAGGAACATGTCTGGGTAAACTCAGGGCTCGGCCAGCATATCCAGCCTCATGCCATCCGGCGGATGTTGACCGAAGACAGTGTCGATGTGCGCGATCGCCGTGCGCAATTTGTCGGGATGGCCGCATATGAAGCCGCCGGTGGTTACATCATGCGCGACCTGTTCAACCGCGACGATGGTGGCTGGATGCAAGACATTGGCTGGCGTTGCCGCATTCCTCTCTGACCCTGAGCGTTCAATTGAAGGAACGCTTGCGAGCATGATGACGACACAGCATCTAGGGGCGCAAGGCGTTCATCCTGTCGTCGCAAGCGCTGCGCGCGAACTTTTGAATAAATCGGACAATGAGCGTTCGGGGGTTCTCTCGACTGCCATGTCTTATCTGGGGCTTTACCGTGATCCCGTTGTTGCTCAGGTTACGCGGCGCTGTGATTGGCGGATTGCTGATTTGGTTGATGGCGCGCAGCCGGCGACTTTGTATCTCGTCGTGCCGCCATCTGACATCAGCCGAACCAAACCGTTGATCAGGCTGATCCTTAATCAAGTTGGCCGGCGGTTGACTGAGACACTCAATTCAACTGATCGTCGCCACCGGGTACTGTTGATGCTTGACGAATTTCCAGCCCTTGGGCGGCTTGATTTCTTTGAAAGCGCGCTGGCGTTTATGGCAGGCTATGGCCTTAAAGCCTTTCTCATTGCACAGTCACTCAACCAGATTGAAAAGGCTTATGGCCCCAATAATTCGGTATTGGATAACTGCCATGTGCGCGTTGCCTTTGCGACCAACGACGAGCGCACCGCCAAGCGAATATCAGACACGCTTGGCATTGCGACTGAACTGCGCGCGATGAAAAATTATGCAGGGCACAGGCTTTCGCCGTGGTTGGGGCATATGATGGTCTCGCGTTCGGAGACGGCGCGCGCGCTCTTGACC
>JAYTMV010000063.1:0-7465 GCA_043728175.1 Sphingomonadales bacterium | reverse complement strand
TGAACGGAATGACGCCGGGGCCAGTCAAGTTTGCTGGCAAGAAGCTTGCGCCAAAGCCGCCGTCAACATCGCCAACCGAGGTTGCGTCACCGTCCCAATAGCTCGTTACTGAAAAGAGCGAGATCGGCCCGGCATCATAGGTGATCCGCGCGGTGCCGTTGTAGGTGTTGACCTCTTGCTCATTCTGCCCGTCAGTGCTGACCGTGAAGCGGCGGAAATTGGCGTTGAGGCCGCGCTGTCCGCGTGTAAAGACGTTGGCACGGAATACGCGCGCGGTGCCATCAAGCGTGCGCGCTTGGCCGCTCAATAAGATGTCGAGGTCTTCGCTTGGCTTGAGGAGAAGCTGGAGACGCCCGGCAAACTCATCATAGCCTTCAAGCGCATTCTTGGTCGTCCCGCTTGGCAAGACATTGTCGATATAATCATCCTGCCGCTGATAGAAAAGCGAAAGTCGGGCCGAGACTTTTTCGCCCGATAGATTGCCGCCAACCGCGCCTTCAAGGCTGACTTGGTTGAAGCGGCCATATGACGCGCGGAGGTATCCGTTCAAATCCTTGCCCGGTTTGACTGAGTCAAACTTGACGATCCCAGCAGGCGTATTGCGGCCAAAGAGCGTGCCCTGCGGCCCGCGCAGCACCTCAACCTGAGCAATATCAAACACTGGGAAGCCTTTGAGGATAGGGTTTTCCAAAACAACGTCATCATAGATGAGGCTGACGGGCTGCGACGCGTTGAAATCAAAATCGGTATTGCCAAGCCCGCGAATATAAAAACGTGGGAAAGTGCGGCCAAATGACGATTCAACGATCAGGCTTGGTACGCGCGCTGAAAGAAAACGGATATCAGCACCCGCCGCCGAGATATTGCCGAGTTTTTCACCGCCAATTGCGGTGACTGACAACGGCACATCCTGAAGGTTTTCATCGCGGCGCTGGGCTGTCACGATGATTTCGCCAAGGCCAGCCTCTTCGGCGGCAGGCGCTGTCTGCGCAATGGCAGGTGCAGCCGTTGAGGTAAGCAGGGCAACGGTAAGAAAGTGAGCAAATGTAGCCAAGCGCATGGTGGAAAACTCCTGCAGGTCATTTTAATAAATATGGCGCGGCCATGATAGGCTTATCTTACGCGGTCAAGCGCTGTCAGCAGTCTAGGCGCGGTTTTTGCACGGTTGTTGCCATAATGTGACGGCTAGCAACCATGTTTAAAAGCTGTTTCTTAAAGCCCGCACCATAGGCCATGTAGCGGGAACCAGGGGAAATGCAGTGCTGCATCCGTGCAAGCGTGATCAATGACGGGCGACAGGCGACTGGGCGCAACGCGAGCTGAGGCACGCCTCTTTCGCTACGAGCGCGAATTGCAGGACGCAATCAGGCGGCAATTGGCAATGGTTGAACCGGGCTTAGTAGAGGCCGATGGCGGCCATGAACGCTCAGTTGCTACTGGCAAGATTGATATTGTTGCGCGGGATCTGGCGGGGCATTTCGTTGTGATTGAACTCAAGGCTGGGCCGTGTCCACACGGCGCGCTTGAGCAGGTGCTCGCTTATTCAAGCGATCTTGAGACTGAAACAGGCACGCCGTGCCGCGCGATCCTTGTTGCAGCGCAATTTTCTGAGCGTATTCGTGCGGCCGCAAAGCGTGCGCGCGACGTTTCGCTTGTTACTTACGAGCTTCAGCTTGGCCTTGCAGAAGCGCCTCCTCAACCGCGTTAAAGGCTGAGCGGCCCTTTGCGGCCTCATCGGCAACGGCGGTGATAAAGTAAGCCGTGCCAGTGCCAGCAACAGGATCAATCCACAGCCCAGAGCGAAGCCCGTAAGCCTCACCGGGATGACCAATCCTCTGTCGCCCATCACCAAAAGGATCATCTTTGCAACCCATAGCGCCGCTCGCAAGCATCTGCACCGCAAGCGCGTAGCTACACCAGAAACCGCCTTCTGTGTCACCGTTCGAACCGTCATAGCGCCACTGCGGGCTAATCATTACCTTGAAAGAGGCGGGTTTGAGGAAACCACGTCCGCGCCTCAATAGCATTTGCCCGACTGTCGCCAGCCCGCGCGCGCTGATCCGCAAGCCGCCCTGAGGTGAGAATAATGCGCCGTTCGTGGCCAGTATATAGCGGCTCAAATCGCAACTGCCATCAGCGGCGGGCACCGTAGGACATGCGGGGCGCTTGCCTTGCAAATGATCGCGCCGGATAGCTCCTGCGCCGTCAGTCAGCACCACCGCGCGCGTCACGGTCGCGTCGCTGCATGTTGTCCAGTTGAAACAGGCGTCGAACTTAAGTGGCTTGAACACCAGCCACGCCATAAGCGTGTCAAAGCGCTTGCGCGTCGCGGCCTCCATCACACTCGCGATTACTGGAAAATTGAGGTTGGCATAACGAAAATATGCGCCAGGCGGATGCGCTGCGTCCCACGCTTTCGGATCGGCTGCACTGGCCTGCACGCTCCCACCAAGCGGGATCGCATAATCAACATTATCGGTAAGACTTGACTGGTGCAACAGCAGCAGGCGAAGCGTGATAGCCTTATCAGGAAAGGCGGGATTGCGCAGCCGCCAGCCAAGATAATCCGAAACATCGCGGTCAAGGTTAAGCCTGCCCGCATCAACCAACCGCATCACGCCAAGCGCCACGACAAGCTTTGAAACTGAGGCAACGCGTACAGGGTCGTCAACGGTCAGACTGCGCTTTGTAAAGGGATCAGCCATCCCCGTGGCAGTAGTGCTCATGATCCCACGCGCGTTGAATGTCATGATCACAGAGGCACCAAAATCATTCGCCTGCGCTGGAGCAACGCTAAGCATAAAGGCCAACAGCACGAAAAAAACCAGTCTCATGCGTTCAGACTATTGCACTCGCTAGCGCAGCGCAACTCCGCGTAAAGCGTGATGGCCATCACTCACGCTCAGCCACAGATTATGATATTGCACGACTCATTAATCGACATAGCGGGCCGCAATGTGTCCACCCCGAAAACTCCAGAAAGGAGTAGCTTATGTCCTGCCAATGTTTCATCGTCCCCAAAGACGTGCTTGAGCGCTATTCCAAGGACGATTCAATTCCCGAGGCTGACCGCAAAAAATTTGCCGATGCGGCCAATTTTGAAAGCGAATGGCGCAAGGCGCGCGCGATCAATGCAAAGCTCGCGGTATCTGCGCAGAATATGCTTGAGAGCGCATTTCAGGCAGTGTTCCCGCCACCCGTGTTGGTCAACAACTGCAACAACGGAAACCTGCTGCCGGGCACACCGATTGCCAGTCCGGGCACTTCAACCGACGGCACCGCAAAGCGCGCTTTCGACGAAACCAAGGCTGTTGCCAATTTTTACAAACAGGTGTTTGGCCGCAACTCGCTCGATAATAATGGCAAAACCTTGCTGTCCTCAATCCATTTTGGCGTGAATTACAATAACGCCTTTTGGAATGGCAATCATATGACTTACGGCGATGGTGACAATAATATCTTCGTTGATTTCACCAAATCAAATGACGTGATCGCGCATGAGCTGACCCACGGCGTCACCCAGTTTACATCGCAATTTGCCTATACCAATCAGGCGGGTGGGCTCAATGAAAGCATGTCCGATGTGTTTGGTTCGATGTTCCGCCAGTGGCAGGCCAACCAGACTGTTAATCAGGCTGATTGGTTGATCGGAAAAGGCATCATGGGCCCGGGGGCGATTGCGCAGGGCTTTACCTGCCTGCGCGATATGGCGAACCCGGCAGCAACCCACGCCCTCGCCCCGCAACCGACCCATTTCAGCCAATATCAAAACGGCATGGATCCGCACGAAAGCAGCGGCATTCCCAATCTCGCTTTTTACAAGGCCGCCAAGGCTTATGGCGGGAAAAGCTGGGAAAAGGTTGGCAAGGTCTGGTATAAGGCACTTGCTGGTTATGTGGCTTCACCCAATTTGAGGATGCTCAGCTTTGCAAACCGGACGCGCAGACAGGCTCGGCTTATGTTTGCTGGCGATGTGGCCTTGTACAACGCCATCAATAACGCATGGAAAGCCGTCGGCCTGTAAGACGGCCCGTGTTGAAAGGCCGCACAATATGGGCATACTCAAGGTTGAACGTATCGGCGGCCTCGCTGGCTTTGGCGGCGCTAAATCGCGGTTGAAGAGCGATGGGCAAATCGCGTTTTCTGAGCTTCCGCTCAGTGAACAAAAAGCGGTTGAGGCGCTGTTCAAATCAGGGGGAAAAGCGGCCCCATCGCAGATGCGTGATGGGTTTAGTTACCGGGTTACACGTCGGGCCGATGTGGGGGGCGGGGCGGCAGGCGATACTATTCTCGTTCCCGAGGATAAAATGCCCGCCGCCCTAATCGCCTGTGTGAAGGATCGGATTGGTTAAGCGTTAGAATTTAAGCTGGCCCCATCCGGAACGCGCAAAACTTATTACCTTCGGGATCGCGGAAATAGGCGCCGTAAAACGCCTGTGGCCCTTCATCGCCGCGAAGCCCCGGAGGGCCATCGCAAGTGCCACCAAGCGCAAGCGCCTTGGCATGAAGCGCGTCAACCTTGGCACGTTCATCAAGCGTAATTGCGGCCATGTTGCCATTGCCAGCACTGGCGGGTTGCTGATTATAAGGCTGAGTGAGCGCAATTCCGGGCTTGTCAAAACTTGTGCCCCACATAGTGAACCCGCCAAGTTCATCACCAAATTCCATAATGCGTTTCGCGCCGATTTCGCCGAGTAGCGCGTCATAAAAACTGCGCGCCGCCGCGATGTCATTGGTGCCAAGTGTGATATATCCGATCATCTCTCTCTCCTCTTGCTTATCATTCAGCCAAAAGCATCACCGCCCGCAGGCAGGGGCGCAAACCGGATTAGCCGACTGGTCAGCACCGCCGCCTGTCGGTGAACCACAGCAATCTTATACTCTGGATCGGTGACCATTTCGAGAAACGCCGACGCTGTGGGGTATGACGCGATGAAACTTGCATCCCACCGCGCCTCATCGGGGCCGATCAGCACTGCCTCCATATGCCCGCGCCAGACGATGCCGCCGCCGACGCGCGCGAATATGGGCGCGCTGGTGCGGCCATATTCAGCATAAGCCTGCGCTCCGCTTAAGCCTTTGCCAGCATGGCTATGTCCTTCGGGATAAGATGCCACGTCGCGAAAGCGCAACAAGTTGAGCATGTTAATCGGCATATCGCGCGGGAGCGATTTGAAAAAATCAAACTGCGCGCGCTCTGGATCAACATGCTCGTCGTGCATTGCCTTGGCTTCCTCTATTTAGCGAGACGGGGTGAAGTTGGGCCTTGGCGCAAGCGAAGCGCCGCCAATTTCAAACGCATGGCCAGCCGCTAGCACCTTGGCATCGGCCCATTTGAGGCCAATAAACGACAACCCGACTGGCAAACCGTTTGTAAGTCCGATCGGAACCGTCAAATGCGGATAGCCTGCAACGGCCGGACGCTGGCTTGCGCTCGGCCCAATAAAAGCATCGCCCGAACCAAGCGTCGTCCGCCACGCAACCCCGTTGGTTTGCGTCACCAGCACATCAAGCCGATTGGTCGAGAACAGCCGATCAAGCCCGTCGGTGCGTGACAGCCTCCGCGCGGTGGCAAGTGCTGAGGTGTAAGTGGTCGTGTTCAGTCCCGTGGTGCGCTGCGACGATATAAAGGTTTCCTGCCCGAAAAATTGCAGCTCAGTCGCGGCATTGGCCGTGTTGAAGGCGATCAGATCAGCCAGCGTCCGCGACGGCACCAGCCCAGCCGGAAGACCTTGAAGATAGAGGCCGATATCAACCTTGAACTCGGTCAGCAGCACGGTATTTTCCGCCGAACCAAGTGTCCCTGAGGACGGATAAGTGACCGAAACCACCGTCGCACCCGCATTGCGCAACCGTGTGATTGCGGCCGAAATCAACCCCTCATCGGTGCCCGAAGTGCGGATTATGCCAACGCGCAAACCGCGCAGTCCATTGGCGCTGAGACCTGCCACATAATCGACCTTGCGTGCATCGGCCTCAACCGTTGCCGGGTCGGTCGGATCACTGCCCGCCATTGCCGTCAGCATTATTGCGGCGTCACGCACGGTGAGCGTCATTGGCCCAGCAGTATCTTGGCTACGGCTGATCGGCACTATGCGTGAGCGTGAGACAAGGCCAACCGTAGGCTTAAAACCCACGACGCCATTGACTGAAGACGGGCAAACGATTGAGCCGTCGGTTTCAGTGCCAACCGAACCCGACGCGAGCCGCGCCGCCATGCCAGCGCCGCTTCCGGAGGATGAACCGCAGGCATTGTGCGTCAGCAGGTAAGGATTGCGCGTCAGCCCACCCGTCAGGCTGTACCCGCTGGTTGAACCATTGCCGCGAAAATTCGCCCATTCGGAAAGATTGGTTTTGCCAAGGATGATCGCGCCCGCCGCGCGCAGCCGTGCGACCATCGGCGCATCGCGGCGCGTCACATTATTGCGCAGTGCCAGTGATCCAGCGGTCGTCGCCATATTATCAGACGATTCGATATTATCCTTCAAAAGGATTGGAATGCCGTGGAGCAACCCGCGCACCCGTCCAGCGGCGCGCTCTGCATCAAGCGCGCGCGCCTGCGCGATGATATCGGGGTTGGTCACGATCACCGCGCGGAGCGCTGGCCCCGCGTCATCGATCGCCGCAATCCGAGAGAGATAGGCCTGAACCAGCGCCTCACTCGTCGTCCGCCCAGCGGCGAGATCAGCCGCATTTTCCGAAAGTGTCTTGGGCAGCGCCGTCTGCGCCGCAAGTGGTTGCGCAAAAGCCGCCACCGCCGCAACACATCCAAATATCGTAATTCTCTTTTGCATGACCCGTCCTTGTACTTATCGTTGAAGGCGCAAAGATTGCCCGATCAACGATCAATCCGCAAGATGGGAGAAGGCCGGTGGCGTTTAAGTTTGAGGTTTCAGAGCGTTTTTATCGACATTCGATTTTGGCTGACGTTTATTGCTTCGTCCGTATCGATTTTGATAGTCTCTGCGCTGTTTCGTAATCTCGTATAGTACAATGCCCGAGGATGTCCCTAAATTGAGACTTTCAATCATACCGAACATGGGAATGCCAATACACATTTCGCTGTGTTCAACGGCAAGATTGCTGATTCCGGAACCCTCATTGCCGAACCACACAGCGAGCTTAGTGTAAACCGTGTAATCGACTTCTTCGAGAATTCCGTTCTTCCTCCCCTTGATATGTGGCGAGGTCACGACCGAGATAAAGCCTTTTTTCTGCAGGTGTGCGATACAGTCTTCTGTGCTGTCGAAACGCTTTACGAAACTCCACTTGATTGCAGATACCGAGGTTTTCGAAAGTGACTTCCTCTCCCGCATATCCTGCCAATCTTCTGGAAGGGTTTGCCGAGGATCAATGACATAGGCCTTCTCTACACCCAATGCATTCACGTTACGGATGACAGTGCCAATGTTTCGCATCTCATCAGGATTCTCAATTACAGCGATTAGATTCTTGCAACGATAAT
>JAYTMV010000062.1:0-17130 GCA_043728175.1 Sphingomonadales bacterium | reverse complement strand
CCCCTTATCGGGCCAGCTCCGCCTCAATGTTTCATAATTAGGAAGGTATATGAACATGGAAATCAAAAGCTTAGCGCGCATCGGTGCCATCGCTTTCGTCGGCGTCGCGATAGCCTTCACCGCGCTCAAAATGCAGAGCCCAACCACTGTCCCAACTGACACGGTAACTATGGTGCTTGACGACAGTGACAGCGCACCTTTGCGCGAACAGCTGCGCCGCTGCCAAGCCATTGGTGCAGCAGGCGCTAATGACGAAACCTGCCTGCACGCTTGGGCACAAAACCGCAGTCGCTTTTTTATGTCAAATGTCGCGGCGAATGCGCAATTGGAAGGGGACCCAGATAGAGCGCCGCTTGGTAACGATTCAGATGCGCTACAAGCTAGCGCCAACACCGAACAAGAGCCGCCACTTGGGCCCATCTTGGGCGGGCGCCGCTGACATGGGGGGCACTGGCGTCATCGACCGCTTTCTTGAGGTCTTCACGCGTTATATCGACAGCGGCTTTGGGCTTCTTCAGGGCGAAGTTGCCTATATCGCAACCACGCTCATCGTCATCGATGTAACGCTTGCCGCGCTCTTTTGGAGCATGGGCGAGGCTGACGATATTATCGCGCGCTTGATCAAGAAAACTTTGTTTGTCGGTGCGTTTGCCTACATCATTGGCAATTGGAACAGCCTTGCGCGGATCATCTTTGAGAGCTTTGCTGGCCTTGGTCTCAAGGCCAGCGGCACGGGCTTTACGACCGCTGAGCTGCTCCAGCCGGGGCGCGTTGCCCAAGTCGGCTTGGACGCAGGCCGTCCAATCCTTGAAGCGATTGCAGGCCTGGTTGGTTATGTCAGCTTCTTTGAGAATTTTATCCAGATCATCATTTTGCTCTTTGCATGGGCAACCGTTTTGCTGGCCTTCTTTGTGCTCGCAATCCAGCTGTTTGTGACGCTGATTGAGTTTAAGCTGACGACACTGTGCGGATTTGTTCTGATCCCCTTTGGACTGTTCGGTAAAACCGCGTTCATGGCTGAGCGTGTGCTTGGCAATGTCGTATCATCGGGCATTAAGATACTTGTCCTTGCCGTCATCATTGGCATTGGTTCAACGCTCTTTGCAGAATTTACCGCAGCGATTGGCAGCGCTGAACCAACAATCGAAGACGCGATGACCATTGTACTGGCGAGCCTTGCGCTCCTTGGGCTTGGTATCTTTGGCCCTGGTATTGCCAGCGGCATCGTCTCAGGTGGGCCACAGCTTGGCGGAGGCGCTGCGGTAGGCACGGCTTTGGCCGCTGGCGGACTTGCGGCAGGCGGGATCGCTGGGGCGCGGTTAGCGGCTGGTACTGTTGCAAGCGCTGCCACAGGACTGGCACAGGGCAGCGCTCGCGCCGCAGGCAGCGGAACGGCAACCTATAGCCTTGGCGCGGCTGGAAAAAGCGGGATGTCAGGCGTTGCTTCTGGGATAAGTGCTGTTGGGCAGAGCGCGGTAGGTGCTGCGACCTCGCCCTTACGCAGAGCTGCTGATGCGCTCAAATCAAGCTTTGAAAACGGCGCAAGCGGCGCAGTTGCGGCAAGCGGGGGCAACGCCGACGGCGAAGCCAGCGCAGGTTCAGCGTCGAAGACAAGCAGTGCAAATGAGCAGCCTGCCTGGGCCAAAACGATGAAGCAGCGCCAAGCCGTTTCGCAAGGCGCAAGTGCAGCGGCGCACACGTTGCGTTCGGGCGACGGCGGCGGGGCTGGTGCAACTGTTGATGTTAGCGAAAAGGATTGAACGCATGTTTAGTAGATCATCTATCCGTTATGGGCACAGCCCTGAGCCTGAAACACCCTACCACCGCGCAGCCCAAGTCTGGGATGACCGGATGGGTTCAGCGCGCGTCCAAGCGACAAATTGGCGGCTAGCCTTCTTTGGTATGCTTGCGCTCGCCAGCGGGCTAACAGCGGGTCTTGTCTGGCAGGGCGCACGCGGCACGATTGTGCCGTGGGTCGTCCAAGTCGATAAGTTTGGAGAAGCGCAAGCCGTAGCGCCTGCCGACGCCAGCTATAATCCAACTGACCCGCAAATCGCATTCCACTTGGCGCGTTTTATCGAGCACGTCCGCAGCGTTGCCGCTGATCCGATTATAGTGCGTGAAAACTGGCTCAGAGCCTATGATTTTACCACTGACAAGGGGGCAGCAGCGCTGAGTGAATATGCGCGCAGCAATGATCCGTTTGCGCGCGTAGGCAAAGAACAAGTCGGGGTTGACGTTGCAAGCGTCATCCGCGCTTCGCCGAACAGCTTCCGCATTAGTTGGAACGAGCGCCGCTATCTTGATGGTAGCCTTGCAGAGACCAGCCACTGGTCAGCGATTGTAACCGTTGCGCTCCAACCACAGCGCACCCCCGACGCTTTGCGCAAAAACCCGTTGGGCGTGTTCGTGAGCGCTATCAACTGGTCAAAGGAACTTGGATCATGATAAAGTCACCCTATCGTAAATTGCATAACAGTAGCCTTTGCAGCCAAGGCCTGCGCGCTGCGCTTATATTGACGAGTGCGCTGAGTTGCACCGCCTTAGCTAATGCGCCCTCACCGGTTGATTTGGCGACAGCCAAGAAGCCCCAAATAGCGCGTGGAGTGTCAAAGCCAGCTGCGGTTACGACGACCACGGGTGCCTTGCCTCCGCGGTTAGCCCGACGTTTCCAGCAAACCCCTTTGAGCACATACGCACGTGCTGCGCGGCGCACTCACTCTGTTGCGCCCCGTGACCAAGTGGGCGCCGCCAATGATGCGGCACGTGTTGAACCTGAACCCAGCGGTTTTAGCAATGCGATCCAGCGCTATGCTTACGCTGACGGCGCGCTCTATCAAGTCTATGCGCGGCCGGGCCAAGTGAGCGATATTGCCCTTCAAGAGGGCGAGCAATTGGTTGGCGCTGGGCCAGTCGCGGCTGGCGATACCGTCCGCTGGATCATCGGCGATACGATCAGCGGAAGCGGCGCGAATGTACGCGTCCATATTCTCGTTAAACCAACGCGCGCAGATCTGATGACCAACCTTATCATCAACACAAACCGGCGCACTTACCATCTTGAACTGCGCGCCAACCCGTCGACTTATATGGCCTCTATATCGTGGATTTATCCCCAAGACGAGTTGATTGCGCTACGGCATGCGAATGCGGCAGCAGCAATCGCAACGCCCGTTGCAAGCGGCATTGATGTGAGTGCGCTCAATTTTGGGTACAGACTTGAAGGCGATAAGCCGCCGTGGCGCCCTTTGCGCATTTTTGATGATGGCAAACAGGTTTTTATCGAATTTGCGCCAAACATCGCTCAAGGCGAGATGCCGCCGCTGTTTGTGATTGGTGCAGGCGGTGAGGCCGAACTCGTCAACTATAGGGTTTCAGGCCGTCATATGGTCGTTGACCGTCTGTTCGATGTAGCTGAACTGCGGCTTGGTGATAAGCGATCAGTGCAAAAGGTAAGGATTATGCGCAGTCCTGCAAAGGTAGCGCGGTGAGCGCCGCCTCACCTGTCGCGCAAGCTCAAGCGGCTGCACCAATGGCTCCTAGAGACCCCGTGGCGTCACCAAAAGCCATTACAAGTTTGCACCCCGAACTGCCAAGCGTCATGCGGATTTCTCGAAAAAATGTGATGATTGGCAGTTGCGCGCTCTTAGCGGTGATCGGCGGCGCATTTGCTTATGCGCTACACACCAAAGTCGAAGCGCCGCCTGCTGAACTTTTGACAACCACCAACCGCTCGACAGCAGAAACACTTGATACGGCGCCCAAAGATTATAGCCAAATCCCCAAGCTTGGCCCAGCCCTTCCCGGAGACTTGGGCGGCCCGATATTTCGTGCACAGCAGGAAAATGCCGTTGCTGGGCTACCCACTACCGATCAAGGCGCGATCAGGCAGCTAAACCCAGCCGACGGCGCGCATCAGCTTGCGCTTCAAGAGCGTGATGCTGCACGCATCAGTCGGCTGTTCCTTGGGGCAAGCAGCGGCATCAGCGCATCAGCGCCCGAAGCGACAGAGCAATCACTTGCAGCTTTGCCTCAAAACATCGAAGTGGCTGCGACAAGCCCCTCGACAAATTTAGCAGAGAGCGCTGCCAAGCCAAGCGATCAGCTTGGCAAACGCGCGTTTCTAAGCGGGGCCGTTGATCGGCGCACTACCACCAGTGACCGACTATCAGCACCACTTGACCCCAATATCGTTCAAGCCGGGAGCCTTATTTCAGCAGCGCTGATCACGGGGATTCGCTCAGATATTCCGGGCCAAATTACCGCCCAAGTGACGCAGAATGTCTATGACAGTCCAACAGGGCAGATATTGCTTATCCCCCAAGGTGCACGGCTGATCGGCGACTATGATGCTGAAATATCCGTTGGCCAAAGCCGCGTCCTGTTGGCTTGGAACCGCCTGATCATGCCTGATGGTCGTTCAATCCTGCTTGACCGTCAGCCAGGCGCTGACGCAGCAGGCTTTGCAGGCATTGAGGACGGGGTTGATTATCATGTCGGCGGCCTCGCCAAAGCCGCACTGATCTCGACGATACTTGGGATTGGTGCTGAACTGGGTTCAGGGAGTGATGACCGACTGACCCGCGCGCTCCAGAACGGCACGCAGGACAGCATCAATCAAGCCGGACAGCAAGTGGTTCAAAAGCAGCTAAGCGTTGCGCCAACGCTTACCATTCGCGCAGGCTTTCCAGTGCGTGTGATCGTGACCAAGGATTTGATATTGGAAGCAATAAGGCCATTAAGGAGTGCGAGGTGACAAAACTTAAACTGGCTGATCTCGGGGCTGACAAGCCCGTGCGCGTCAGCGTTGACCTGCCTGCTCAGGTTCACCGTGACCTTATCGCTTATGCGGGCGTTCTTGGCCAAGGGCAGGCCAGCGTCACCCCTGAAAAGCTCATCGCGCCAATGCTTGCCCGCTTTATGGCAACAGACCGTGCGTTTTTGAAAGCGCGGCGCGCGAGCGTTCAATCAGGTGCAGGGTAGCGCAGGTCGATGAGTGAGAAGAACGCCTTAAGCGCTGGATTATCATTTTCCTTATGCCAATAGGCGCTATAGTCGAGCCGTGCGCTTCCGTTTGGCTCCTCAATTTGACGAAAAACAAGCGCAGGCCGGGTAATTCCAAGCGCACTTTCAGTAACGAGCGTGACTGACTTGCCAAGCGAGACTAGCCCGAGGATATTTTCCTGGGTGGCCTCTTGGAGCGCAATGTTAGCGGTGTGGCCGAGCGCTGACAAACGGCGTGAGATAATCTCTGATATCGTTGGCCCGCCGCCTAAGTTTGGAATAACAAACGCCTCGCTGCGTAAATCATTCCAATATATTTGCGCAACATCTGCGAGCGGGTGATCTTGGGGGAGCGCCAGCATCAGCCGCTCAGACCAAAGCGCGCGTTTGACAAAGTCAGTGCCAGACAAATCGCCGCTATGGACGGCAACATCAATCGTGCGTGATTGGAGGCCGCTAGACAGCCGTTCGCTGCCTGCTTCGACCCCATCGAAATGTACGTCAGGAAAGCGGTCAAGATAGTCACTGAGCGTGCATTTAAGGTTGCCGACACACAGCGATGCTGAAAAGCCGATGACGATCCGCCCTGCCTTGCCGTAAGAAAGCGCGTGAGCGCTTGTCTCAAACGTGTCGATATCGCCGAGAATGCGCCGCGCAACATCAAGGAGTGCGCGGCCAGATTCTGAGGGGATTGCACCGCGCGTTGTGCGCTCAAACAGTTTAATGCCAAGCAGGTGTTCCAAACTGGAGATACGCTTACTAAGCGTTGATTGTTTGACGCCGAGCTTGATAGCAGCGCCTGCAAAACTCGACGCATCCGCTGTGGCGACAGCATATCGCAGCTGCCTGACTTCAATACCCACAAACCATTTCCTTCATTACAAAAACTTGAAGCAAGGCTTCAAATCACATTCAAGAAAATGCCCCCATTTTAATGTTTCAGCAGTCAAGGCCAGCATTCAGGGATCGCCAGATTTTAATCCAAATGTCTCGCCGAGGCGCAACCGACGCAGGCGACCGTCAGTGGCATCGGTCTCAACAATCAAAAGCTCTGCGTCTCTTAAGCTGCTGAGCATATTATAGAATGTTCGGTGCGCGATCGGCAGAACCCGTTCGGCCTCGCTTTGCGGCATTGAAACACGCTCGGCAACGAGCATCAACAGGCGCCCTTGCATACTCAGCAACGGGGTACCGAAACGCGCAGCAAAGCGCGCATTCCACTGTGTCAGCAATTCCGCTGACGCACGACCTTGTGGGCTAGTGAAATCAGGAAGGATGCTCCCATCCACAACGAGGTTGAACCGCGTACCCACAGCGCCGTCAATTGCGCGCGGGCGGATCAAGGGCGATAATTTTGTCGAAATCGCTCTTACGGTATGAGAGGCGATCAATCGCATGTTGAAGTGTAGCCGCTGCTGGCAATTCGTCACCTAGGCCGTCGAGCGCTTCGAGCGCCAAGACCATTGAATTTAGCGCCGCCGCGCGTAACCTTGCGGTTCTGTCATTACCAAAGGAAAATTGTACCACCTGATCCCTCACTTAACCCACGCCACCTTTTAGCAACTTTGAAGCCTAATCCGTGACGGCAGCTTGCAAATCACCCCTTGCACTCGCGGTCGCACTTACGAGCCGCTGCCGCCACGGACGTCCGCACTCACATGAGACTTTGCAGTAACGCTACAGGTGCAAAGACTTGTGTGAATGATCCGGTGTTGCCTTTTGACAACGCGACCTGAAACATACTTGCGGACATGAGGCATCGCACACGGCGACGAACATTTTGCAGCGGCGAGCAAGGCCGCCGCGCATAAGTTACAATGGTTGAGCGCTGACGCTGCGAGCAGACGATGCCGCTGATACGCGCGATCTGCCTTCGCTTTGAGAGCGGCTTGGTTGCCAGCAGAGGCGGGCAGATGATTTTAAGCACAGCAACGGGTGCTGATGCGGTAGTTTCACGTTGGCGACTCTGGGGCATTGCCTGACCTCCAATATGCAAATCGGTATAAATACATACTGGAGATTCGCAAGCCCTATATCAGATTTTTTGCAAGTCTCCCTTCCTTGGCATGGACGATGATGGGGCCATAAAATTTATACTTATCGACAATATGGCGCAAAGCCGTGGTTGCGAGTGAATAGCGCTTGATTTCTAGAAAGGTGAATTTTGCCACTGAATGGAAGCTAGACGGCTTCCAACTGACGCGAACATGGATTTGCCACTTCCCGTCATCACGCTGAATGAGTTCAGCAGCCTCAACCTTGCCGCCCTCTGGCCTGCGCGTGGTCAGTTCATATTCGTGGATTAACGGATATTCCATAATTGCCCCCTATTTTCACTATGGATTTATACTGAATTGCAGTTTATGTGTGGAAACAGCACACAAAAGATGTAGCATTCTCACGCAGGGTTGCCACCAATGAACGACACACACGCAGCGTCACGCGATATCGCCAGCACTCGCAAACCGCACTCTGTCGGGCCGATGCACCAACTTACAGCGCTTGCAGGCGCGCAGTGGGCAAGTGCGCAGCCACTAGAGGGCACCCCAGCGCAAACCTATTTGCGCGCACACGGCATTGACTTTTGCCCTGCTGAATTGCGTTATATGAGCGCCTGTCCAATTGGGAGTGGCCCAGAGTTGCGCTATTATCCTGCGATGCTTGCAGCATTTCGCGATGACGATGGGTTGGTAGCTATAGAGCAAACCATTCTCAGCGCGGAGGGTCGCTTAGCTGACATCGCGCGCCCAAAACGTATCGTTGGCTTTCCGGTCGGTGGCCTCGGGCGGTGGGGGGTGACACCGCACAGGATATTGCGGCTGGCCGACAGCGCCGAAGAGGCAGCAAGTGCGATGATCGTTGGCGCGCAAGGCATCCCCGTCTGGCCAGTCTTTGGTTCTGCGCGCTTCGAATTGATCGACATCCCCGCCAGCATAAGGCGTATTATCATTTATGCGCGTCACGACGGTGAGGTCGCAGCAGCCATCGTGCGGGCGACAGCACATTTAACCGCGCGTGGCCGCAGCCTTGAGATCGAATATCCCCCCAGTGATGCAAGTTGGAACGCCTATTTGCGGCGCGTGCGTTCATGTTCATAGCCCCAACCCCTGAGCAGCGTGCAGCCACTGCCAAGCTCAATGACGCGGCGCGCGCGCGTATCGGCATTGATGCCATAATCTGGCTGACCCACGGCTTCATGCAGCTCAGCGTCGAGGATCAAACCGCCGTGCGCGCCTGCGTTACAAGCTGTGATAGTTGGAACTTGGGCTACAGTAGCGAACTTGAACGCGATTTTGGAGTGGTGTTCAAGCAAAGCGACGGCGCATGGACGAGTTATACACCCGACGGCGAAGGCTGGCTAAATGTCGTTTTCTGGGAAATTAGCTATCATGATCTAACGCTTAGCGGGCCTTGTGTAACGCCGTGGGTCGAAGCTACCACCGCACGTATCCTTATGTTGATGCTGGCGGATGAATATGATTAGTCGCCTTTGAACTGCGCGATGTCGTTGCGTAAATGCACTACCGGGACTACGCACTGTCACAGGATTTTTTGAATATAGAAAGCGAGGCAACCCTTATGACTGCTTTTGAAAAATCCTCATATGTTGCCACTCTCGCAGCACTTGGCAGCGCAGAACCGACGCTCACAGCGGATGGGTTTGTGGCGCTCCACGGGGCGCTTTTTGGTGCGACACACAGTGCAGCAGGGCAAATCCGTGATAGTGCGCTCGCTTGGGACGCGCGTTACTTTGCCCATGCCGCGCTGATTATGTCCTCGCTTGAACAGCGGTTTATTGCGCTTGCTGGTGATGATGACCTTAAATCGCTCTCGCGCGATGGTTTCTTCGATGCGTTGGCCCACCATATCAGTGAACTTCATGCGATTTCGCCGTTTCGTTTTGGTAATCGGCGCACCCTCGCGCTCCACGCCGCACAAATCGCACACGCCGCAGGCTACGGCATAGAAATCTATGGCCCAAGCAAAAACATTTGGGATGAAGCATTAGCGCTCAGCTTTGTTCATAAAGATCACCGAGCGGTTGCTTGCTTATTAAAAGGCCTGCCAATTCCTGCTGCGCTCTTTCCTGAAAGCCTACTCGGGGTGAGCGGCTTACCGATATTGCCGGAACGTGATGCGTCGCTTGGGCGGCGTTATCAGCGCCCAATCGCGCGCGCTAAGCGCGAGCTTGAGGATTATCTGCCTGAGGCGCAAGATCAGGCGATGGCGGCAATGGTCAAATTAACAAATGACGCAGCAGCGCTCCGTTCACAGCTTACGCCTGCATCTCAGGAGCTCGGCTTTTTACGCCATCCCAAAGGGCCGATCTTCCAAGCAGCGCTATTGGACGCTGCCAATTACGGGATCATCACGCCAGCACTTCATGACGCACAAAGCGCACTTGAACGGGTGCGTGAGATCGCGACTGCAATAAGTGTCGGGATCGCGCAACAAACACAGGGGCAGCTCGAATTTCTGATCGATACCGCTCACGTTCCCGAATATTATTTTCGTGGATCACCGCATCAGGATCGGCTTGCGACGCTCTTTCTTGCTAATACCACCGAACAAAACCATGCCGACCCGCGCCTTGCAGAGTGTCAACGCGCGCTTGATGATATCAGTGCTACAGCCAAGCAAAACCGCTCGTTCAGCCCCAAGCGCATCGCCGCCAAGATTGATCAAGCGCGCCGTGAGATCGCAGCGCGGATTCGCAGCGGTGAGATGAAGGCGGTGGATACGAACAAACGGGCAGCCTAAGCGCGGTGCGGTGAGCATTTAGCAAAAGCGACAGAGCGGGGGGTGACGCCCTGTCGCCAGCGCACTCAATTAGTTGCGACCGCTGCCGCCGAGCCAATCCCATAAGCCACGGATTGGAGCGTTGGCTTTGATTAATTTATGCGACATGATACCAACCTTTCAAAATGCGCACAGGAAAATCCTGTGCGCATTAAAGGCTAATCATCGTGAATTTGACTCACAATGATTGGGCAAATGCGGCGTTACACCCAAGCCACAGGGCGGGAGTGACGCCCTGTGGCTTGGCTGCTCATTAGTTGCGGCCACCGTTACTACCGCCCCAGCCAAGCCAATCCCAAAGACTGCGCTTCGGTGTATTTGTTTTGTTTGATTTATGCGACATGAGTATAACCTTTCATGATGCGGGCAGGAAAATCCTGCCGCGCATGAAAGGTTAATCAGCGCTGAATTGATTCACAATGATTGGGCAAATGCGGCGATGCCGCAATTTCGACCGATTATATCATTGCACTGCCTGCAAAGTAACAAATTCTGAGAACTCCGCCCGGTCAATCGCAACCGCTCGTCGCTCGCCAAACGGGCAGTCAAGATCATCGTTGACACCAACTGATATCCCAATCCGTTGAAACCCGTGCAAACCTACAAATTCTTGAGTAAACAATGCGTGGAGTTGCCCCGGCATTGGGTCAACATCAATTCCCGAATCAGGTGGAACTAGGAAGACAAACAGCCCGTCGTCCCCCTGATGTACAACGCAGTCAGGCGCGATAACGTTGATTCGTGCAACAATTGCGCGCAGCAAAACCCCTTGCTCCTCGCGCAGGCGCTGTCCGATAAAATGGCGATAGCGCTCAATCTTAATCGCCACGATGATGCAGTTTTGATACCCTTTCACGAACTGGAGATGCGACAGATTTGGCAGCCCGGTCAGTTCGTTCGTCGTCATCGCAGCGATGACTTTGCTCCGCGTAGATGCGCGAATCCCCATGATCGTGAGCGCGAGAAGCGCTGGCACCATCTCAACATGCAGGCGAAGGCGATCACCGATAAGCATTAGCAACAGCAAAATTGCTGTGCCGCCGATCAAAATTAGCGCGCGACGTTTTCGCTGATTGTTCAAAATGTAGGCGATACCGATTATCGCACAAATCACTAGTGGCAGAACATAGCCGAGTTCGCGGGCGATCCCAGTTCGTATGGTTTCGGCGGCAATGACCGCTGAATATATTCCGGGAGCACCACCTTGCCCTAATACCGGAAATTTGATCGCTGATGTATCCGACACAATACTGATAACGACGGTCTTGCCATAGATTTCGGACTTTTTACCCTTCCCAAGCCCAATATCAGCGGCAGAAATTGTCGGGATCGATTTGTGATCAATTGCATAATCAGGACGAAACGCGCTTAACTTACCATCTCTGCCAGCAATCACTGCCGCCAGCGACGGATATGATTTATTGCCAATAAGATTTGTACCAACGTCCTCCTCAATATTCCCAAACATTCCATAATTTACCCAGATATGGCTTTGCTTGGTTCTGTTACGAAACAACGGAGTGGGCAAAATTGCGTCAAAGTTGCCTGTCGCAGTATTCATTTCCTGAGTCACAGCCAGCCAGACACTGCCTTGTGCACGATCAAATGCAGCAGCGAGCGCTCCATCATCGACCGGATTTGACGGATCAGCCATGATTCGATCAAACACAATCCGTTTGGCACCCATCTCACGCAGGCGATCAACCAGTTGCGCGTCATAGCGGCGCTTCCAAGGCATCCCACCAAACAGCTTTGCGCTGCGATCATCTTTGGCGATGACGACGATATCACCGCTCGCCGCTGTCCGCCGCGCCGCATCGCGGCCCATGAGCAACCCAATTTCAAGCGGCTTGGCCGCATCAGTAACGCCAACCAGCAATGCAATCAGCAGCGTGATGACCAGGCCCACCGTGCCACTGCGCTGCACCTTGTAATGTGCGGAGGAAAGCGCCTCGCGTGCATCGGCCTGTTCGCTTCCGCGTTTGCGCCGGTGTTGAGTGGCAAACACCGCTCGCGCAATCAGCCCGCTTAGCGACCAGCGCGGTGGCGTCGCTCGAAATGGCTCAGGCCGGAACAGGAATTTATCAGGCTCACCGGTTTTGATGATCGCCTCAACCAACCCTTCACACGCATCATCATCAATGCGACGGCGCAACTGACCATTCATGCGCGCGACCGCCTGTTTGGCCATCATCCGCGCACGTAAATCCCCTGTACCATTATCATTCATCACTGCGGTCTTCTCGTTTTTGCGACGATACCGATTTTACGCGGTACTTAGTAACAAGATATGACTCATATTGGTTTATAGAATTTATTTTGTCCATTACCAAAATGCTGTGCATTTTTTGCACAGATTTTGTTGTGCTTATCTTTAGCCGCGTTTGTGACCAAGTCCGGCTTTGAAGGCTATTGCGCTTCGTGACGCGGCATAATTGGGTGCCACCATTGGATAATCTGCAGGCAGTTTCCATTTGGCGCGGTAATCATCCGGGCTCATTCTGTAGAATTTCATTAAATGTCGCTTGAGCGTTTTGAAGCGCTTCCCGTCTTCAAGGCAGATAATATAATCGGGCTTCACCGAAGCGCTGATCGCCACTGCGGGTTCTTGCTTGGCGATTTCGGGCGGGTTTTGCCTCCCGAGCCCTGCCAGTGCGCTATGTGTTTTTGCGATAAGCGGCGCTATGTCCGATATGGCTACTTTATTGTTGCTGACATGTGCTGCCACGATCCCAGTCGTGAGCAGTAGGGTTGAGTTGATGTTGTCTGTCATTTTTCTATCCAGATTTGATTTTGTGATACTGTTACCAGCACTCGTTACCCATATATAAAGTGCCCGGCATAGATAGCTGAGAAAGGCTGTTTATGTCATATGGTTAGGGACAGGCGCAGGAACTGGCTTTGTGGGGTGTTCAGGAAGAACTGATCAAGCATTTCTGCGCGGGTGTTACGGCCCGATCTGCGGCCCAGATTGCAGGCATGGATCGCAACACGGGGATCCTGCTTTACTCGAAAGGCCAAGACCCAAGACTTTGTGCGCGCAAGCGCATAGTGCAGGTCGCCCGAAGGGCAGCGCCCGCGAGACTGCTATGATTGAGGGAGCATGATTACTTAATATTCTGCTTATACAATATGGCAGATTGAAATTATCTTATGAGATTGATTTTTGTATTGACTAAATAAAATAACTTATTATCCATAATCATAATAAAAACGGGCGCTCAAAATTTAATTTGAGTAGATAAATCGTATATGATTCTGTTTCGGAATGGCGTGCATAAATATGGATTTTTTGACGCTGCTTTGCGCAATCAATCATCATTTATCGTCTTAATCAAGCTTGGACTCGGCGTTCGGGCCAAGTTTGCAGCGTTACTCCAAAATTTTTTATCAAAATTTCACTTTTGATTCTTTTCACAGTCAAAAGCCTGTGCGTTGCGATGCGCATATTCACAATAAATCCAATAATTGGGGGGTTTTTATGAGTCGTGTTTTATTGATGTCGGTAAGTGTGATTGCGTTGATGATGCCGTTCGGTGTCAATGCCACAGAAACCGTCACCTATAGTTATGATGCGCAGGGGCGGCTTGTTCAGAGCGTGATTAGCGGGAGCGTCAACAATGGCCAGTCGAGCAGCACGACGTTTGATGCGGCGAACAACAGGACTAACTATGCGGTGAGTCTGAGTGGTAGTACGCCACCGCCACCTCCGCCTCCGCCTCCGCCTCCATCAAATAATCCGCCTGTCACGGTTGCAGACTCGCTTATGAATGTGCCGAAGTGTGCGATCCGCGATAAGGATGTCACGTTTAATGATAGCGACCCTGAGGGTAATGTTCCGCTTGTGTTGCTTTCAGTCGTCAATAGCAATCCGTCTCTTGGTTCGCCGTCAGTATGGAGTGCGTCCACAGTCCGGTATGAGGCTGATATCACAGGCGCGACGGGCAGTGACATGGTGACATACACAGTGCGCGATAGTTTGGGCGCGACGTCAACAGGCACACTTACGGTGAGTGTAGTGAACAGCGGCACGAACTGCACCAACGCGCCCACGCCTTCTCCGGAATAACAAACGCCGAATCTCGCGCTGCGGTTACGTAGCAACAGCTTAGCGACATCAAATAACAGGGATTTCTTACATGCCCGTTTCGACACAATCAAAAAACCTTATCTCACTGCGTCGTACAGCGCTTCTCGTGACTGCTGCCTCATCGGCAATGCTTGCGGTGCCGGGTGCGGCATTCGCGCAGAACCGTGCGCCAGCGGTTTATAATAATGTCGATGATAACGGCGTCGATCTTGTGCTCGGGACGTATGAGCAAGCCTTTAGCAGCCTAAGCATCGGCAGTGGTGATGGCGCACTTGCTTATGGTTTTTCAACTGCCAAGGGCGTTTGGGGCGCAAACACATTCACAGGCGGGGTTGAAGTCGTTGGCAGTGTAGCCACGGTCTACATCGCGGGCGACATGGAGCGGTTTAACATATCGGGGGCGACCTACACCTCACAGCAGGGTGAGGGGTCAACGCTGACGCTTGCAGGCGGTCTTTATACCTACATGCGCGATGACGGGACGGTGATCATGTTTGATCAGTCCAAATGGCCTGCTGCGGGCACGGGCAATGCGCTGCCGACATCGATCAAGACGCCCGATGGCAGCGCGATCAACATCTATTACAAGACCGTGGGCACTGCCGCGCGGATCCAGTCCGTCACCAACAATCGCGGCTATCAGCTCAAATATAACTACCCAAGTGCGACTAGCCCGATGGTGTCAGGCGTCACCGCAATCAACAACGGCGTGGATTACTGCGATCCGATCGCTGACGCCTGCGCAGGCCTCACCCAGAGCTGGCCGACGATGGCGGTCAGCACATCCAGCGGCGCGATGACGGGTGCGAACGTCTACACCATTACCGACGCCGCGAGCCGCACCAGCCGCTTCACGGTTGACTCAGCGACGCGACTGACGGGCATCAAGCGCCCCGGCAGTATTTCGGATATTGTGAGCGTCGCCTATTCGGCAGGCGGCGCGGTCGCCAGCGTCACGGCAAACGCCGTCACCCAAAATTACAACTATGTGGTGAACAATAACATCGCGACGATGACGCGTACCAACCCCTTCAACGGCGCGACGGTTACAGCGGTCAGCAATTTGGCCATTGGTCGGCCATCATCAGTCACCAATGAATTGGGTTTCACGACGAGCTATACCTATGATGCCAGCGGACGCCTTACTCGTGTGCAATATCCCGAGGGCAATGCCGTCCAATATACCTATGACGCGCGTGGTAATGTGACCTCCTCGACAAGCATTGCTAAGCCCGGCTCAAGCCTTGCCAACATCATCACGAGCGCCACTTACCCCGCGACCTGCACCAACCCGCGTACCTGCAACAGCCCGGTGACGACGAGCGATGGCAAGGGAAATGTCACTGATTACAGCTATGACGTAACCACTGGGGTGATTACCTCAGTGACCGCGCCTGCCGCAGTCGCTGGCGGTGTGCGTCCGCAAACGCGCGCTAGCTTTGCCACTGTTCAAGCATATTATAAAAACGCCACAGGTGCCATCGTAGCTTCGGGCCAGCCGATCATGGTGCCAACGGGCACCTCGACCTGCCAGACGCTCGCAACATGTGCGGGCGGGGCGGATGAGGTGAAGACGGTGATCAGCTATGGCCCGCAGAGCGCGGGCGTTGCCAACAACCTTCTCCCTGTATTAGCTTCGAGTGGTTCAGGTGACGGCGCGCTGACATCCTCGGTCTCGGTGACTTATGACATCATCGGCAACCGGATTACGGTTGACGGCCCGCTTGCAGGCACTGCCGATACCACGCGGGTGCGTTATAATGCCGCCCGCCAAGTCATTGGTGCGGTTGGTGCTGATCCCGACGGCGCAGGGCCACTCAAGCACCGTGCGCAACGGGTGGCGTATAATATTGACGGTCAGCCCATTCTGACCGAAGTTGGCACAGTTGCCAGCCAGTCGGACGGTGACTGGTCAGCCTTTGTATCGCTCCAACAGTCTTCGTCGGTCTATGACGCAAACGCCCGCCTCTCGCGAGAGACTGTCACGGCTGCTGGCACGACCTACTCTGTGGTTGATTACAGCTATGACGGTCTTGGCCGGGGTGACTGTGCGGCGCAGCGATTGAACCCGGCGGTGTGGGCCACAGTGACGGGAGCGTGCACCGCGCAGGCGGCGGGCAGTGCTGGCCCTGACCGGATCAGCAAAACGCTGTATGACGCGGCGAACCGGGTGGTTCAAGTGCAGTCAGCGCTTGGCACCCCCGCTCAACAGAATGTGGTGCAAAGCTACCGCGCTAACGGGACGGTTGAGACGCTGACTGATGGCCGGGGCAATGTCACCACTTATGAGTATGACGGGTTTGACCGCCTCTCGAAAACGCGCTTTCCCTCAGCCACGGTTGCGGGGGCAAGCTCGGTGAGCGATTATGAGGTGGTTGATTACGACGCCAACAGCAATATCGTCCAGCGCCGCCTGCGTGATGGCAAGCTGATCAGCTATGCGATCGATGCGCTTGACCGGGTGATATTCAAGAACCTTGTCGGCGATGCTGCCAATGTGAGTTACAGCTTTGATCTGCTTGGTCGTCTGAAAAGCGCAATCAAGGATGACGGCTTTGCGAGCAACTTCACTTTTGATGCGCTTGGTCGCAAGCTGGTTGAGGCCAATGGCACTGGTTCGATTGCGTTCCAATATGATTTGGCGGGCAGACGGACGCGGTTGAGCCACAACGGCAGTTTTTATGTGACCTATGATACTCTGGTGACTGGCGAAGTGACCGCGATCCGTGAGAATGGCGGGGCAGCGCTTGGCGCTTATGCCTATGATGATCTGGGGCGGCGCACGAGCATGACGCGCGGCAACGGCACGGTGACGGCTTACGCCTATGATCCGGCGTCACGGCTCACCAGCTTGAGCCAAGATTTTGCAGGGACAGCGCAGGATGTCAGCAGCAGCTTCAGCTACAACGCGGCAAGCCAGATCGCGAGCCGGACGCGGAGCAATGATCTGTACGCGTGGAACGGCGCTGTGGCGGTCACCCGTCCCTACACCAACAACGGGCTGAACCAGCATACTCAGTCGGGGGCCACTGCACTTGGCTATGACGGTCGCGGGAACCTCACCAGTTCGGGCGGCACGACATATAGCTACACATCGGAAAACCGGCTGACGGGCAGTCCTGGTGTCATGTTGCTTGGCTATGACGCGCTTGGTCAGTTGGAGCGGATTATCACCAACGACCTTGATTATCTGATGGTGGCCGACGGTGTGCCACAGTTTGAGAGCAACAGCGTGA
>JAYTMV010000061.1:0-6025 GCA_043728175.1 Sphingomonadales bacterium | reverse complement strand
CTTTTTTGACAAATGCTTGCCATCGCTTGAGATTGAGACGCAGCCCTCATTAAGTGCGAAACGGGCGACCTGCCACCAATGGCCCTCAGCGGGCGTATGCGGCAGCCCGTGCGCTGCCATCGTCGCATCAAATGCCTTGAGCCGCGCATCTTCTCCTGCATCGAAATGTCGCGCCATCTCAACTGGAAAGGTTTTTGCAAGTGCTGGATGGCCAGTGCCGCAGTGATAGCATTCACGCGCATTTTCCATCACCAGCTTCCAATTGGCATTTTCGATGAGGACGCTTTGATGTGCGAGCTTTGCATCCTTGAAGTGATGCGGCGCTGCGTATGATGCCAGTCTGCCGCCAAATTCATCAAAGGGGGGAGGGGTGTCCGACAGGCAGATAAACAATGCGCCACCCACATTCCGAAGCGCGATTGGCTTAAGACCGTGATCAGCTTTGACAAAATCATCGGGCATCCGGTTCGCGGCGAACAGCGATCCATCAAGGTCATAAGTCCAGCGGTGATAGGGGCAGACAAGCTTGGGCGTCGTGCCGCTGCCCACTTCGCAAATCATCGAGCCACGGTGGCGGCAGCTATTGTGAAAGGCGCGGATTTCGCTGCTTTTGTCGCGCGTGATGATCACAGGCGATTTGCCGATCATCATTGAGAGATAGCTACCGATTTTGGGCAATTCACAATCCATCCCGATCATCAGCCAGCTTTGGCCGTAGATCGCCGCCATGTCGAAATCGAACGCCTCTTGAGAGGTATAAAACGGCTGCGGTAACGTATGATCGGCGCGACGCTGTTTGAGCCATTTCTCAATCGGCTGCATATACACGATCAAACCCCCTAGTTTTGCGTAGCAAAGCAATAGAACTTTCTTATCCCGGTTCGATAATCCTATTTTCGCATAGCCCTATGTCAAAATGTCGGGCAGTTATGGCACTATGCAATACCCCGCTTTTTGAAAGGCTTTAGTTATTTCAGGCAAAAGCCCGATCAATCGCCGTTGGCTTCCCCTGAATGCGCTGCGCGCGTTTGAGGCGGTTGGTCGGTATCTGAGTTTCACAGGCGGTGCTTCGGCACTATCCGTGTCTCAAAGTGCGATGAGCCGTCATGTGAGCGGGCTTGAAGAATTGCTCGGCAAGCGGCTGTTTGATCGCGATGGATCAAAGCTAGAGCTCACTGCGTCTGGCCAAGAGTTGCTCCCAGTCATTAGCAAATGTCTCGACCGCCTTGAGCAGACGATGAATGCGATCCGTGACGATGATATTGCTAGCCGTGCGCTACGGCTCCACGTGCCGCCATCATTATTGCAGCAGGTATTTCTGCCAATGCTGCGCGATTTTCGGGCAGAGTATCCCGATATTCGGATCGATGTTTCAAGTGCGCACGTCACTGGGCTGCCGCCGACCGATTTTGACATGGCCATCGTTTATGATCGACCGACCGTTGATGACCGGATTACTGACTTGCTTTTTGTTGTGCGTGTTGCGCCGCTTTGTGCGCCCGCCACCGCCCTCGCCAATCAAGGCAAGACGCTTGCTGAATTCCTTGTGACCGCTGAATTGCTTCATCTCAAACTGGATCAAGAGCCGCGTGAGCTTTTATGGGCGTCATATTTTCGGCAACTAGGGTTGAGCATCACAAAAAACGCTGGCTTGGCGTTTGATACAGCGATTGCCGCAGCGCAATATGCAATGGCTGGCAGCGGAGTGATTTTAGGTGACATTGATATGTTCACAACTGAGATTGCAGACGGGCGGCTCGTGATGCCTTATGATGCCGTTATCGAAGATGGTTACGCCTATTATTTGAAGCTGCACGCAGATGATCTTGCCGACCCTGCCATTTCGCTTTTTCGGAGCTGGCTGATCAATCGTTTTGCGGCAATGCGATAAGAGCCGCATCCACCAGTAACCCATCAGGACGTGCCAGACTGATCAGTGTAAGGTTGTGATGTGCAGCGGTTATTATCGCGAGATCAGTTGCTGCCGAAATTGTTACCAGCACCGGGCAATTTGCCAATATCGCCTTCTGCACCAGTTCAAAGCTGCACCGCGCAGTCAGCACGATAAAGCCGCTGGATACAGCGAGATCCTTGACCGCAAGCGCACCAAGCAGCTTGTCGAGTGCATTGTGGCGCCCGACATCTTCACGCACCATCAGAATTTTGCCATCGGGCGCACAAAATGCGGCGGCATGCGATGCGCCTGTTGCGACACTGAGTGGTTGATGCGCACGCAGAGTGTTGAGCGCTGAAAAGATTGCAGATTTTTGCAAATTTATCGTCGCAGTGACGTGAGGCAAAGCGCGCATGACCTCATCAAGATTGTCCATGCCGCACAGGCCGCAACTGCTTTCTGAAACGCGTTGGCGCGCGCGGTCTATCACCTTTTGGATTTTGTCTGGCGGCAATTGAATGCGCAAAATCCAGCCTTGCGGGGTTGACTCTTTGTCGATGGAAAGAATTTGCTGCGGCGTATTTATGAGCCCTTCGGAAAGGCTGAAACCTATTGCGAAATCGTCCAAATCAATCGGCGTCGCCATCATCACCGCGTAACCAATGCCATTATATTCAATAGCAATTGGCGTTTCGGCCACAATGGCGCGTTCGGCCTCACCATTGGCTTCATCTCCTGGTTTCCAAACCGAAAAATGAAAGCGGGCTGACCCGGCCTCAGGCTGCGCCATGTTGCTTTACAAGTTGCCCAATTGCGGCGGCTGCAATTTGCGAAAGCCCTGCGTCGCCATGTTCCAGGATAAGCGTCTTCATCCGGGGATCCCAGAATAATTGGATGTGATTTGCAGTCGCGTGGACGGGGTCATTCTCAGTCGCAAGATTGGCCGCGATTTGGTTGGCCATATAAACAAGGCGTTCGACTGTGTTCACTCAGCAGGCACCTCTGCTGTGATCCGGCGAGATCGTTCTGACAGGGCTTCATATTCTTCCTGCCAATCGGTCAGGCCGTTGGATGCGCTGATCTGGACAGCCGTCACTTTATATTCTGGGCAGTTGGTCGCCCAGTCGCTATAGTCGGTGGTCACGACATTGGCCTGCGTTACGGCATGGTGGAATGTCGTGTAAACGACGCCGGGCGCAACGCGGTCGGTTACAGTCGCGCGTAACGTGGTTTCGCCAGCACGGCTAGCAAGCTTAACCCAGTCGCCAGATTTTATCCCGCGATCCTCGGCATCGATAGGGTGGATTTCGAGGAGATCTTCCTTGTGCCAAGCCACATTCTCTGTCCGTCTCGTTTGCGCCCCAACATTATAATGCGATAATATGCGCCCAGTGGTGAGAAGCAGTGGGAAACGCGGCCCGGTCTTTTCATCGGTCGGCACATAGTCGGTCACGACAAACTTGCCCTTGCCGCGCACAAATCCGTCCACGTGCATAATCGGCGAACCACCTGGCGCGGCCTCATTTACTGGCCATTGCAAGGAACCTAATTCGTCAAGGCGATCAAAGGATACCCCGGCAAAGCTTGGGGTGAGGCGGGCAATCTCATCCATGATTTCGCTTGAGTGGCTGTAATTCCAGTCGAGCCCCATCGCCTGCGCCAGCCGCTGGGTGACTTCCCAATCCTCAAGGCCGTTGAGCGGCGTGATCACCTTACGGACGGGCTGGATGCGGCGTTCGGCGTTGGTGAAGGTGCCGTTCTTTTCGAGGAAGGTCGATCCCGGCAGGAAGATATGCGCGTAATTCGCGGTTTCATTGAGGAAAAGGTCATGAACGATCACACATTCCATCGCCGCAAGCCCTGCCGAAACGTGGGCGGTATTGGGGTCAGACTGGAGAATATCCTCACCCTGACAATAAAGCGCCTTGAACACGCCGTCGGTCGCCGCATCAAGCATATTGGGGATGCGTAAGCCCGGTTCGGGATCGAGCGATACGCCCCACTCCACCTCAAACAATCGCCGGGTGTCGCCATCAGAGATGTGGCGATAGCCCGAAAGTTCGTGCGGGAAGCTCCCCATGTCGCACGCCCCCTGCACATTATTTTGGCCGCGCAAGGGGTTTACGCCAACGCCGCGCCGTCCAATATTGCCTGTCGCCATCGCCAGATTGGCAATCGCCATCACGGTAGAGCTGCCCTGGCTATGCTCGGTCACGCCGAGGCCATAATAGATCGCGCCGTTCCTTTCAGTGGCGAACAGGCGGGCCGCCGCGCGCAAATCGGCTGCGGGAACCATTGTAACAGGCTCCAAAGTTTCGGGCGCATTGCGTTTGTCAGACACAAATTCGGCCCAGTGGGTAAACTCATCCCAATCGCAGCGTTCGCGCACAAACGCTTCATCCACTAGACGCTCGGTTACAATGACATGCGCCATCGCGGTGAGCACCGCGACATTGGTGCCGGGGCGCAGCGGCAGATGATACTCCGCCTCGATATGTGGCGTGCGAACGATGTCGATGCGCCTTGGATCAATCACGATCAGTTTGGCACCAGCGCGGAGCCGCCGTTTCATCCGGCTGGCGAACACAGGGTGGCCGTCGGTTGGATTGGCACCAATCAGCAGGATGACGTCGCTATCCATCACGCTGTCAAAATCCTGTGTGCCAGCACTGGTTCCAAAGGTTGTTTTCAGGCCGTAACCCGTCGGCGAATGGCACACGCGAGCACAGGTATCGACATTATTGTTGCCAAAGCCCGCACGAACCAGTTTCTGCACGAGGAAGGTTTCTTCATTGGTACAACGGCTTGACGTGATCCCGCCAAGGGCTTGTTTGCCGTATTTCTGACTGATCCGTTTCAGTTCGGATGCGGTGTAGGCAAAGGCCTCATCCCATTCGACTTCACACCAAGGATCGTTGATCGACGCACGGATCATCGGCTTCAAAATGCGCTCCTGATGCTGGGCATAGCCCCAAGCAAAGCGCCCCTTGACGCAGCTATGCCCGCGATTGGCCTTGCCCGTTTTTTCGGGCACCATGCGCACAATTTGTTCACCGCGTACTTCGGCGCGAAACGTGCAGCCAACCCCGCAATAGGCGCAAGTGGTGACGACTGAGCGGTCGGGCGTACCAATCTCTACCACCTTCTTTTCGATCAGGGTTGCGGTTGGGCAGGCAGCCACACAGGCTCCGCAGGACACGCATTCGCTGCCAAAGAAGTTATCTGAGGCAAGCCCAGCCGAAATCTTCGAGCTAAACCCGCGCCCTTCAACCGCAAGCGCGAGCGTCCCCTGCACTTCATCACAGGCCCGCACACAGCGCGAACAGACGATGCACTTGCTTGGATCAAAATCAAAATAGGGGTTGGATTGATCCTTGGCCTGCCCCAAATGATCAGCTTTGACATCATAACGCACATCGCGCAGGCCAACGGCGCCTGCCTGATCCTGTAACTCGCAATCGCCATTGGCCGCACAGGTCAGGCAATCAAGCGGGTGATCCGAGATATAAAGCTCCATCACGCCCTTGCGGATTTTTGCCAGATGCGGCGTTTGGGTGTGAACCACCATTCCGGATTCTGCTGGCGTTGTGCAGCTCGCAGGTGTGCCCTTGCGCCCATCAATTTCGACAAGGCAAAGGCGGCACGAGCCAAAGCTTTTCACACTGTCCGTTGCGCAAAGCTTAGGGATTGATGTGCCCAGTTCAGCCGCCGCGCGCATCAGGCTGGTTCCCGCCGGAACGGTCACGTTGCGCCCGTCAATCGTCAGCGTCACCTGCGTTTCTGCGTATGATGCAGGCGTCCCGAAATCCTGTTGCGGTTGGTACGTCATTATCTCACCTTACACCAAAAGTGCAGAAAGTTTGAGGGGGTGTTTTCATGATAGTCCCTCTGACAAGGCATGGATATGGCTTGGCCCAATGCCGCAACAGCCACCAACCATTGTCGCGCCCGCCACCACCCATTTCTCTGCCCAGCCTAGATAACGCGGCGGATCAAGATCAGCGCGAATTTGCCGCAGGCCTGCATTGGCATCCACATTTTCATCGGTGTGGGCAAAACCGTTGGCATAAACGCCGATCTCAATCTTTGACTTACCCAGAGCAGCCTTGGCCCGTTGGACGGCCTCTTCCA
>JAYTMV010000060.1:0-2656 GCA_043728175.1 Sphingomonadales bacterium | reverse complement strand
CGTTCAGCATCTCGATTTCCTCACGCCCGAGGAAAAAGACACGTTCAAAACCAGCTTTGAAATTGATCAACGCTGGCTGATCGAACTCGCGGCGGATCGCACACCCTATATTGATCAGGCGCAGTCGCTGAACTTGTTCATCCCCGCAGACGTTGAGAAATGGGATCTGTTGATGCTCCATTTCCGCGCATGGGAATTGGGCGTGAAATCGCTCTATTATCTGCGTTCCAAATCGATCCAACGCGCAGGCTTCGCCGGCGGCGTAGAGGCGGACAACACCATCGACCTCAAACAAATTGAGGTTGAGGTGAAGGACTATGACGAGTGTCTGGCATGTCAGTAACTCAACAATCCGACGAACAACCGTTATATATCAATGTGGAAATGTTTTTAGGTAATAGGGCCGGAGCTGAAGCAAGTGGTTTGGCTATGGATTTGCTGATGCTTGTCTACTGGCCTCTGAAACAAGCATTCGTTTATGATCCCGAGACTCTTTCGGCTACGATCAATCAAGCCGCTCCGGGACGCGACTATGATGCTGACAAGCTGAAAAAGTTGAGAAAGAAGGCGGCCTCATTTTTCACTGAACTTGATGATGGCCGATGGGCTCCAAGCCCGATCTATTTTAGTTTAACCGACGGCAACGCCGAGTTGACCGCGCAATAATCAAGTTAAGAAACGAAGCTTATGCACCCCCATCAAAGGCCGGAGCTAGAACAAGCCTTTCAAATAACCTTAGTTTTGCGGAAAAAAACCTAGTATCAATATGTGCGTGTGCATGATAATACGCACGCAGAGGTGAGTGATGAAAACTGAACGGATGACATTATTGATTGCGCCAGCAGACAAGGCAGCGATCACTGCGCGTGCCGAAGGGCTTGGGCTTTCGGTGAGCGAACTCGTGCGTCAGGCGGCGCTTGGTTATGACCCCGAGGATGCTGCCATTCGCGCCGAGGTTGAGGCGCTGCTGCCCGAGGCGGCGGCGGCGATTGACCGGATGTCGGCAACATTTGACCGGATGATCGCGCGCAACGAGGAGCATCGGCAGCGGATGGACTGGATGAAAAGCCCCGAAGGTCAGGAGCAGATTCGCAGCGATCTTTTCAACAATCCGAACATTGATTGGGATCATGTGGCGCGTGCGCTTGAGACTATTCAAAACCGGAAGGTTGCCGCATGAGCCTGCTCACCGATGCCTTCAAAACGCTGCGCGAAGTCATACTGCTTGATGATCGCGTCAAGCGACTTGAAAAAGACATGGGCGATCTTGCCAATGACGTGGACAGCCATGAGCTTCGGTTGCGCCAGATTGAAACGCTGTTCTTCGGGCCTGTGCCGCCTGATCAACTTCGCATCCCGCGTCGATAGCGCGCTGCATCCCCAATGAACATCGACGGCAACCGATTCCGCCAAGCGCGATTTGCGAGTTTTCTCGCATTGGCTGATCGTGTCCATACGTCCGGCGCGGCGATTCGGATTCTCGATATCGGCGGGACGCAAAGTTATTGGGAGGGGTTGGCACCGCTTTGGTCGGGCCGCAATTTCGACATCACCATCGTCAATCTGGATACCCCTGCAAACGACAATGGCTCCTATCATATCCGCCCCGGCAATGCCTGCGCGATGCCCGAACACGATGACAATGCGTTTGACATTGTCCATTCTAATTCAGTCATCGAGCATGTCGGGCAGTGGCCGCAAATGGCGGCGATGGCGCGTGAAGTGCGCCGCCTTGCCCCGCATTATTATCTGCAAACGCCCAACCTGTGGTTCCCCGTTGAGCCGCATTACCGCAGCTTGTTTTTCGCGCTGTGGCCCGAGGCTGTCCGCGCGCGCAAGCTGATGAAGCGCCGCCACGGCTTTCGCGGGCCGCACCCTGATTTCGCGACTGCCATCGCTGACGTGCAGACCGTCAACCTGCTTGATGCGCGCGGGCTTACAGCGCTTTTCCCCGATGGCAAACTGATCCGCGAACGTTTTATTGGTCTCACAAAATCATTGACGGTGGTACGATGAAATCGAACCGCGTCGCTCTTATCTTATTGTAAAAGGAGTAGCACCCATGTCACTTACCGTCGCGCGCAACCAGTATAAGCCCTTTGAATATCCCTGGGCCTATGACTTCTGGAAACGCCAGCAGCAGATCCACTGGATGCCCGAGGAAGTGCCTTTGGGTGAGGATTGCCGTGACTGGGCGCAGAAGCTGACCGATCATGAGCGCAACCTGCTCACGCAAATCTTCCGCTTTTTTACCCAAGCCGATGTCGAGGTGCAGAATTGCTACCACGAACATTATGGCCGCATTTTCAAGCCAACCGAGATTAAGATGATGCTCGCGGCGTTCTCCAATATGGAAACCGTCCATATCGCGGCTTACTCGCATTTGCTTGACACCATCGGGATGCCCGAAAGCGAATATGGCATGTTCCTCCAATATGAGGAGATGAAGGCCAAGCATGATTATCTCAGCACCTTCAATGTCGAGAGTGATCAGGATATCGCGCGCACGCTCGCGATGTTCGGCGGCTTTACCGAAGGGCTGCAACTCTTCGCGTCCTTCGCGATGCTGATGAACTTCCCGCGCTTCAACAAGATGAAGGGCATGGGCCAGATCGTCACATGGTCGATCCGCGATGAAAGCCTCCACTGCGAAGGG
>JAYTMV010000059.1:0-13504 GCA_043728175.1 Sphingomonadales bacterium | reverse complement strand
CATACCAAGATCAAGATGTATCGATGTCAGGTGAACAGCCTTTTCGAATTTCTTGGGATCCTTGTCGTCGACTGGCTTGCTGTCCTTGTCGAGCAAGGTGCCTTTGCGGTCGCGCTTGAATATGTATCGGAAATTCCAGCCGTGGCCGTGATAATCGGCGAACTGCGTGTCTTTGAGACCCGGATTAAGATCATAAACGTTGCGCAGGAACTCAAGATCGCGCCAAAGACCAGTCGCTGCCGCCGCCTCTGGGTTACGGTCATAGGCTTTGAAACGCTCGGCGATCGTTGGGTAGAATTGCTTCTTTGGCCACATCGCCGGCGCGTCGGATTCGTAATCCCACATTGTGTAGCCAAGGTAGCTGTTCAGGAAGATATTTGGCTGGTGCATGTGGCAGTTCATGCACTGCGCAGTAGGGATCGCGCGGGTGAAGGCATGTTCGATTGGATGGCCTTTTTCTTTCATCGCGCCGCTGCCATGACCGCCAGCGCCGTGTCCGCCGCCTGAGCCTTCTTTGGCTTCACCGTACAACAAGCCACCGTGTGAGGGAGGGGCACCGGGTTCTTTATGATCTGAACCATGTTCATCACCGTGGCCAGCATCGCCCTCCATCCGATCCTTAATCGTTGGATCAACCGTCGCGGTTTGGCCGTCGCGACCATATTTGGCGTAGGTTAAGCTGTGGCGTGGTTCACGGTCATTGGCATAAATCACGTGACACGCAGCACAGCCAGATTGACGGTAATCTCCGGGCTGATCATTGGTGCCCATGAACCACATGAACGGATCGTTGAGCCGGGTTTTGTGGATATTGAGTACCGGGATGGCGACGCGTAGGCCAGTCGCGGGGCCACGCATTGATTGCTTAAGATCGGGACGGCCTGGCTCCTCCAGCCGCTGAATATTGCCGGTTGGGCTTGGCAGGCCGACGTCGGCAAATTGCGTGACGACGTTGCGTCCGCCGCGTTCAAACACGCGGAACACATCACCCGGCTTAATCACTTGCCAACTTGGCAGTGGATAAAGGATCGGCAGCGCCCCACGCTTTTTCTGTTCAGGCGTTACGGTGCCAACAGGGAAGCCGGGGGAAACAAGCTTCGCAGGCTGGCCGTCACGCGTGTAGGCTTCACCAACGACATAATTTTTGAATGGCACGATACCGTTGTTATACGCCGCACCGCCCCAAAGCATTGCGCCTGATGCCATGATTGAACGCTCTGCCGCCTCAATCGTATTCATGTGACATGCGCCGCAGCTTTCGCGCGCAACGCGGTAATCCGATGGGTTCATGAAACGGATAAATTCAGGCGATTCCTTGTTCATCAGAGCATAGCTGCGAATTGGGTTTGCCGACGATGGCCAGCTACCGGGGTAGCGCGGCAACACGTGCGCCGCATCACGCAGTTCAATATAGGCCGGGTCAGTGAATTTAAGTTTTGTATTGGTGAGCCTAATCTTGGCATTGCCACCGTGGCAATCAGCACAACCAAGCACTACTGCTTCACTCTTGTGCATCGTCCACGCATCTGACGCGCTGTGGCACGAGATGCAGCCCTCACTCTTGAGTTTAGCGTCCTCTTTGCTCTGATTTTCAGGCGCAGGTGGCGCAAAAACGGTCGAATAATCGCGCGTAATTGCTTTTGCGCCTTCGGCTGCTTGAACTTTGCTCCAGCCAAATAAGGCAAGCGCGGTCAGCAATATGCCAACGAAGAAGATACGGAAGAGGGGAAGCCGAAGGGCCATTTTTAGAAGCTCGCAGTAGCGTTGAAGAGGACAGAATAAAAACGTCTTTGTCGTTGGGCACTGGCGAAAAGATCACGGAATCCTTTGCCCGATTGCAGCACAGCGCCTGACAAACGGAACACGACATTTTGGATTGCAGATGGACGGAAAATTGCCGCTGCCGAAATATCATAGCCAATCGATTTTGGGATCGTACCCTCAACACGCAGTGCTTGCAGTGTCGCGGTATTTTCAAACCAGAGATGGTTGACGTTCCCCGTCAGGCGGAACTTTGGCGTAATATCTGCATCGACGCCAACTCCCAGCAGCATCGTTCCAGGATTGTTAAAATTGGACTGTCCCTGTTCCTTGGAGGAGCGCAGCGAATTGAGAATGCCGTTGCGGCCATTGATCGCAACCGCGCGCCCGCCGCCCGCAAATGGTATAGTCTGACGGATGAAATAGCTGGTGTCAGCGCCTGCAAAGATAGGATTTTCGAAGATCGCGTCAAAACCGCCTTCGACATTATCGAACGGCTTGCTGTCACCCGAGGCATAAAGTGCTGCAAGACGGATGCGCAGGTAGTTGATGTCGATGCTTGGTTCAGCCGCAAAGAAGAAGCTTTTGATCTTGGCCTTTTGATCAGTAAAAAAGCTGTTACGATCAGTGCCAAGCGCAGCATAGCTCGTGGCGGTCAAGTTTACGCGACCGATACGCCCGTCAACTGAATAACCGAGATATGTGACGTCATAATTGCGCCCACGGTTGGTACCAAGCAATGCGGGGCGCACGGGAAAGCCGTTATCATCAAGCTCAAGCTGTTTTTTCTCGCGGTTTATGTTGAGCGTCACCGACACTTGGCTGGTAAGCCCGACCACCGGGAAATCCTGACGATAGACGTTGGCGGCGATGACATAGTCATCGCGCGGGCGCATCGTCACTGCATTGAGGCCGCTGTTAGTGTCTTTTTCAAGCCGCCAAAACGCCGCGAGATTATACTGGAAACGGTTATTATCGCGAATCCCGAATAAACGCACGCCAAGCTGGTTATCGTTGAACAGAAATCCACGGAAATCCTGTTGGAACGGCTGAATGCCGAAACGGAACGAGTCAAAATCATAGCGATCGGACACGTTGCGCCAGTGAACGTCGTAGAACAGCTCCTGCACACCGAGGAAATAGTCGAACCGATTCGACTCTTTCGATGGCTTCACGCTCAACACGCGGCGCTCCGGCACGTTTACATAGTTGATGTTGAATGCAAGCAGCGCACGATATTCAACGTCTGGCGGTTTATAGGCAGTCTGCCCTTTGATCAGTGCCGCGCCGAACAGGAATGTTTGGGCGAGGACAAGCGACTGGCTCTTGCCGAACACATCGTTGCTGCGCGGACGCTCAGTCGTCTGAACGCTGACTGGAATTGGGAAAGTGCGTGGTTCAACAATCGTATCGGAAACACCCGTTAGGACGAAGAACCAGTCATCGCCTTTAAGACCGAGAATTTTGGGCGTCCGGCATTTGCTTTCGCCGGCCGCCGCGCGGCGCGCCACTTCTTCGTCGGTAGGGATACAGATCGGCTTATCGCCCTTGAACGTGTTCTGATTATACGGATCGAGGAATTTTTCTTTGCGCGCCAAACCGAGGTTTGATGACAAGCGGAAACGATCGGGAATCGGAAACTCCGGGTCACCGGGAAACGCCGATGGCGGCGGTGGCCTTACCGCGCCAATATTAGTCTGAACCACTGGATCAGGCAGAACTTTCTCATCACCGGGGCGACGGCGGCCATCAAGCAACACGCCCTCAGCGCTCACTCCCGGCGTAACGACAACATCTGGCGTCTGTATTGCAGACTCAGGAACGGTGCCGGGTGGAAAACTTGGGACGAAGCTATCGGGAAGCGCATCATCATTTGGTTCACCGACCGCCTCGTCCGCTGGAGTTGCGGTCACCACGGGCACCGCAAGTTGCGACGCTTGACGTGTATCGGCAACGGCCAATTCGACGGGTATCTGTGCGACTGTACCTTTGGGAAAGCCGACCAAATTTGACGCCGCAATCTCGTCGCCTGAAGTGCCGACCGGAAAAGACAATACCGGTTCAGCAGCGGGCGTTTCACTTGTCGTTTCAGCGTCAGCGGTTTCGCCCTCGTCAGGCCCGCCGATGCCGCTTAGTTCAAGCTCTGACGCGCCAAGGATCGATGTCAGCGTTGCTTCATGCGTAATATCGTCAAGCCCATTTTTCCGCATAACCGCCGATTCGCTTGAAAGCGCCGCGAATGTTGGCAAAAAGGAGAGATCAATTGCCATGGCTCAGCGTCCCTGACAGACATTCTGCTCGGCAGTGTCGAGGAATGGTGCAAACGGGCAACCGACATAGCGCAGCCGCACGGTTCGTCCTCCAGTGACTGGAACAATCACATTATCTGAACGTACTGTAAGAGGCGCATTGCCGACGCTGCTTGCGCCAAGCCGGAGACCCGCATTATTGGCGCCGAGGAAGCCGATCATATCATCTTGATCAATCCCGTCCCCCGAAACGCCGATCCCACCAACAAGGACGTTGCCGCGATAAACCGGCACTGATCCGGGAAAAATCTGGATGCCGTTTTGCAGGCGGTTTTGACCGGGAATAACGTCAGGAGAACGTGTGCAGCGCTGTGGCGTGTCGGTCGCACTCGCCCCGAGAATGAAAAGCACATGTTGTGCGATATTTTCAGTGATCAGCGTCGATTGAATGCCAACCGAGAAGGGGCTGAAACCTTGAAATCCGGGCGAGAACGGCCCCGGTGGCCGCTCTTGCTCACCGTCCGGGAAGAAGGGGCGAGCAATGTTGCCAATGGCGCGATTAGTGAAGGCGACCCGTCCGGTGAAGGCGTTGGGATCATTAAAAAAAGTCTGCGCGGTGCGCATCATCGCGGCAATGCGCGGCGTTGGATTGGTGAGAAGTTCGCTTTGCGCGTTGCTATTGGTGAAAAACGCGGCTGTGCGCGCTTTTTGTAACGAGACGTCGGTACCGAATATCGGAGCATCGGGTGAGCGGACGACGCCGAGCACAGAGCCAAACGTATCAACTACGCTGATTGTTACCTGTGCACGACTATCCAACGGACGGCGAATTTGCGCGCGTGCGCGAGTCATGATCAGGAAGGCTTCTTCGAGCAATGCGCGGCTTTCTGCAGCGGTGATCGGTTGCGTCGTTACCGCGCCGTCGGTCGCCGCGCGTACAGGGAAGCGGTTGGTGCCCGATCCGTCGGTCAGAATGAAAGCATCGGGATTGGCAAACTCAGCCGTGGTTGAGGCACGGATACCCGAGTTTTCACTGCCATAGGCACTTCCTGCGATGATCGTTGCGGCGTTATAACCAGTTACTGCAATCAAGTTGCCAACCGTGCCAGCTAGGGTTGAGAAGGCGGGTGCAGCGCCGCCCCTAAACCCTGCGGCTGTAGCATCGCTATACCGTAGCGAGGTGCCGTCAACGGTAATGAAATTTGCGGTGATGCCAGCGGGTGGAAGGAAATTGGTGGTTGCAGCAAGCGCAATAAATTCTTCATCCTTGCTTTCAACGTCAAGGATATTGGTATCGAAATCATAAACGCCGTCGGCCATCACGCCGACACCGCCCACAAGGACGCCATTCTTATAAAGTGGAAATCCGCCTGCATCAGCCGATAGCCCGAGTGGTGAACGCTTTGGCCCAATCATCGCCGGGCCACCAAAGCGCTGGCTTAAATCCGAACAAGGTAACTGGCTAAATTGCACGCCGTAAAGCGGGCCACTTTCCAGCCCGACAGCGTTGGGCGAAGGCGGGAAGTTCTGCTGGACGATCTGACTAGCGGTACGCGTCGAAAAAGCGTTGCCGCCGCTTGAGAGATAAGCGCCCGTCACAGCCTTGGCGATTGCGCCCGCGCCAGCCGCTGGCACATCTGCGGGAAGGCCGGGGAACTGATCGAGATTGCCGGGAAAGCCTTGCAAATCGCGGTTGAACGAAACGCCGCCGGGCGCATTGGGAATCCGCAGGTTAGGGTTTGCCCCGTTCATCACAAATACGCCGAGCACGTTGCCGACGCGGTCAGTCACGGCAATTGTCGCAGGCATGTTACGCGCGCGGGCTTCGGTAATCGCTTGCGCCATGACTTGCTGAACATCGGCAACAGAAAGCGATTCCTGGGCAGGTACGGTAAAGGCGCGCGTCGGTGGCGCCGTTGGCGGTGGCGAGACGGCCACAGGCGTCGTGCTGTTGCTACCGCCGCCGCAAGACGCCAATACAAACGCAACAACCGTGAGCGCCGAAATCGATTTGGTAACACGCATTAACGAAGAGTCCTTATGGTTCGAACAGCGCTGCCAAGCGCACGGCGGAAATCAGCAGGGCGATATTCATTGGGATCACGCACCGCTGCATAAGCCCGATTTATGTCACTTCTGATTCCCGAAACTGCTCCCCCTGAAACTTGTCCCGAATTAACCATCGCACTTACCAGCGTATCAATCGCCATCACTGCTTGCGTGCTGCCTGTATAATCAGTGAAGCGATTGCCGATGGCATCGCTTGAAATCATGTCGATGATCGCAAACGTCTGCGCACGATCAAGACTGGCATTTTGAAAGGCTGTAGCGAGCGCCGAGGCGGATGCCGCAAGCTTATTCGCCGCAGCCACCGCACTTACACGATCTTTCGTAAGCGCTGCGTGGAATGCGCGACTGTCAGCCTCAAAGCGCGCCGCAAGCGATGGCGCTGCTACCTTGGCCGCTGCTGCTAGCATGATGATATTCTCATCATTGAACGGTGTATCGCCTGCAGCAATCGGACGACCAGGATTATTGAGCGCGGTTGGCGTGAAGGTCTGATCATCATTGATCTGACGGTGACAGCTATGGCAGTCAAAGAAGTAAAACTCAGGGAATGCACCATTAGTGCCAAGCTTGGCGTTCGCAAATAGCGAAAGCTGCCGCTCGACCGCCATCGCCTGACCAACCGCCCAGACACGAACGCTGCTTACGCGGCCTTTGCGCGAGGTGTAGTCGCCGTCCTCATTATGGTGCGATTGGAGTGCTGTGAAGAGATCAAGCTCATAAGAAACGCGTGGATGACCAGCGGCCATCATCTGGTGACTGACGAACTGATTGCCGTCTGCCGAACCGAAATGGCAATCAAGGCAGATCGCAGCCTTGACCGCCGGACGCTCAGTCGCGGTAAGGCCCGCACGGAGATTCGCGGCGTGATTGCCTGCCTTATGGACGTCAATCCATGTTGATGATCCGCCGTGGCAGGCCTCACAACCAACGCCGTCTGAAACCAAGAATTTCGGGCCGCGTGAGGCCGCTGGATCACTGTGGCAGCCAAGGCATGACGGCGCCGAAGTGGCTGGGCCAATTCCCATACGTGACGCGATCGCCTTGCTACGCGCATTGGCCAGCGTTGCATAAGCGCGGCTGTGCGCGCCGGTAGGGGAGGACGGGTCTTGCCAGCGCAGTATCTCATCTTGGCGAACAATTTTGCCATCAGGTTCAGCGCGACCGTGGCAAGTGCTTCCCGCACAAGATGCTACGCCAAGATGTGACGCATCATTTGGCAACGCCGCAGTCGCAGGTGTAACGCCCGACGAAAGCCCGATCAGCAGCGCAGTGCAAGCCAGCAATACGCATGTGCCGAGAGCACAAGCGGCGCGCCAGTTTCCCCGTAGCCGGTCAAGAATCTTTATCTGCACCGCTTCCCTTTCCGCACAGCATCGCCGAACGATTATTTAGTTTTTACGCGATGCAACCCAATTTATTTTCAACGCATGTTAGGCCGAAAGCCTGTACTGGCAAGGTGAGATTCGTCACATGGACATTAACTTTTCCATCTTTTCAGCCGTTTGCAGCCAATTTGTGGCTGAATCGCAACATATGGTTAACGCCGCGCGTTAACCTTTACGCCGAATCACCAAGTTCCTGATTTCGCTCATGTCTTCCATTGCGAATCGGATACCCTCACGGCCAAGGCCTGAGTCTTTGACTCCGCCGTAAGGCATATTGTCGACGCGGTAAGACGGTACATCGTTAATAACGACCCCACCAACCTCAAGCCGATCCCATGCGTCAAGCGCCTTAAAAAGGTCTCGCGTAAAGATGCCGGCCTGCAATCCAAACTTAGAATCGTTGACCTCGTCCAATGCCGCGTCAAAATCACTGAACTTCGAAATGAGCGCGAGCGGGCCGAATGCTTCCTCGCGGTAAGCCTTGGTCTCGCGGCTAACATTTTCGAGCAACGTCGCTTGGAGCATCGCGCCCTCTCGCTTGCCGCCGCAGAGGAGGGTGGCACCCGATGCGACCGCTTCTTGAATCCAGCCGTCAAGCCGTGAGGCTTCCTTCACATCGATCATGGGGCCGATGAATGTGTTCCGATCATGCGGGCTGCCGCAGACGAGCATCTTTGCTTTGGCCACCAGCATGTCGCGGAAACGGTCATAGACTTTTTCATGAATGATGATCCGCTGCACGCCGATGCAGCTTTGCCCTGACTGGTAGAATGCGCCAAATATCACCCGCTCAAGTGCATCATCAAGATCAGCATCATGATCAATGATCACAGCAGCATTGCCGCCAAGTTCAAGCACGACTTTTTTCTTGCCTGCCTTGGCCTTGAGCGCCCAACCCACATCGGGCGATCCGGTGAAACTGAGCAGTTTCAGTCGATCATCCTCGGTAAAGAGATCAGCGCCGTCGCGGCTTGCAGGCAGAATTGAAAAAGCGCCTGCGGGTAAATCGGTTTCGGCAAGCACTTCGCCCATAATAATCGCGCCAAGCGGCGTCCGGCTCGCTGGTTTCATCACGAACGGACAGCCAACCGCGATTGCCGGCGCAATTTTGTGAGCGGCAAGGTTCAGCGGGAAATTGAACGGCGAGATGAAACTGCATGGGCCAATCGGCACGCGCTTCCACATCCCCTGATAGCCCTTGGCGCGCGGGGAGATGTCAAGCGGCTGAACCTCGCCCGTGATCCGCACCGACTCTTCGGCGGCGATGCGGAAGGTGTCGATCAGGCGACCGACTTCACCCTCGGCGTCTTTGATTGGCTTCCCCGCCTCGACGCACAGCGCATAGGCAAGCTCATCATACCGTTCTTTGAACCGATCAACACAGTGTTGAAGGACATTCTGCCGCTCATAGGCCGCCATTTTGCCCATCGGTTCAACGGCTTCGACCGCACCTGCTATTCCAGCGTCAATTGTCTTGCTGTCCGCAAGTGCAACCCGAAATGCGACTTCACCTGTGAACTTATCAGTCACAGCAAGATCAGTGTTGGGCTGCTGTGCCTTGTTGTTTAGGTAGAGTGGGTAGACGTCCTTCAACATGCTCATAACGCCGCGCTCAGTTCCTTAATCTTGTTGTTCAAGATGCTATCATTCTCGGTGTAATCTACCGGGCACTCAATTAGATGAACCCCCGGCGTATCAAGGCACTGCTTGATCAGCGTCGTCAAATGCGCGGCACTTTCAACGCGGTGGCCGTTCGCCCCATAGGCTTCCGCATATTTGACGAAATCGGGATTGCCATAGGTCAGCCCCCAATCCTGAAAGCCCATATTCGCCTGTTTCCAACGGATCATGCCGTAGCTATTGTCATTGAGGATCAGCACGGTGATGTTGAGTTTGAGGCGAACTGCAGTTTCCATTTCTTGGCTGTTCATCATGAAGCCGCCGTCACCGCAAATCGCCATCACCTTGCGGTCAGGATAGACCATCGATGACATCATTGCCGAGGGGAGCCCAGCGCCCATCGTTGCCAGCGCATTATCAAGCAGGACAGTATTGGCCCGGTACGCATCATAGCCACGCGCAAACCAGATTTTATAGACGCCGTTATCAAGGCAGATGATGCCATCGTCGGGCATTGCCGCCCGGACAGTCTTCACAAGTGTCGGCGGGAAAATCGGGTAACGCTGGTCGTCAGACAGGCTCGCAGTGTGTGCGACTTCGGCTGCACGCGCCTTGAGCATGAAATCGAAATTCCATGATCCGTTGGGAACGATATCTTCCTTGATTTGCCAGATGGCGTTGGCGATATCGCCTATCACCTCAACTTGCGGGAAATAAACTGGATCAACCTCGGCAGAGCGCGACGATACATGGATAACGTGCGCGCCGTCGGGCTTCATGAAAAAGGGTGGCTTTTCAATGACGTCATGACCGATGTTCACAATACAGTCCGAAGCCTCAACCGCGCGGTGAACGAAATCGCCCGCCGAAAGTGCGGCACAGCCAAGGAATTTGGGATGGCGCTCATCAATCACGCCTTTGCCGAGCTGCGTTGTCAGGAATGGGATGCCGGTCTTTTCAATCAGTTGGAGCAGCATCCGGCTCGTCTGGGTGCGGTTGGCCCCCGCACCGATAACAAGCACTGGCGCTTTGGCTTTTTCAATGCGCTCAACCGCAGCGCGCACCGCCTTGGGGTCGGCACTTGGGCGGCGCGAGATGCTGCGCTTGATTGGCTTGGCATCGGTATGCTCGTCGGCAATATCTTCAGGCAATTCAAGGTGAACCGCGCCAGGCTTCTCCTCTTCGGCCAAACGGAAGCCTTCGCGCACCCGACTCGGGATATTGTCCGATGCGGCAAGCTGATGCGTATATTTGGTGATCGGCCCCATCATTGAGACGACATCGAGTATCTGAAAGCGGCCTTGCTTTGATTTCTTGATTGGTTTCTGCCCAGTGATCATCATCATTGGCATTCCGCCGAGCTGCGCATAAGCCGCTGCCGTCACGAAATTGGTTGCTCCCGGCCCGAGTGTGGCAAGGCAAACGCCGGTTTTGCCAGTATGACGCCCGTAAGTCGCCGCCATAAAACCAGCGCCTTGTTCATGCCGCGTCAGGATCAGCTTGATCTTGGTTGACCGTGAAAGGCTGTCGAGAAAATCGAGGTTTTCCTCGCCCGGAACGCCGAAGATATATTCAACACCTTCCTCTTCAAGGCATTGAATGAATACGTCTGATGCTTTGGCGCTCATGGTCGCTAATCCCCCTGATGGTGCATATTGTACGCGGTACAAACTGGAGCGACCCAGCCATACGGTTACATTGCCGTATGAGTCGAATATCTAACGCCGCAAAACGCCGCTGTCACCCTCAATAGCCAAGCGCGAGATTAACTTGATGGTGAAGCGGCTCGCCTGCCCGGTATCGGGACAGATTTTCAAGGAAGCGCTCGGCCGAACGCACAAACATCTTATCCTGCGCCCTGCCCGAAAGGTGCATGGTAATGTGCGCATTATCGAGCGCCCAAAGCGGATGATCGCCGGGCAGCGGTTCTGGATCAGTCACATCAAGAAAAGCCGCGCCAATGGTTTTGGCCAAAAGGGCTGCAACCAAAGCGTCCTGATCAATCACTGATCCGCGCGCGATGTTGATCAGCGTTGCGCTTGGCTTCATCGCCGCGAGTTCCGCCGCGCCGATCATCTTGTCGGTTTCGGCGGTCGCGGGCACGGCAAGGATCACCCAGTCAAATTCGCCAAGCCGCGCGTGCCACTCATCGGGCGAGAGCGTATTGGGGGCAGGTGTGCGGCGCACGACGGTAACGTCGACATTAAACGCCTTGAGTCGTTCCTCAACCAGCGATCCAATCGCGCCGTAGCCGATGATCAGTGCCTTGCTGCCAAACAGTTCAACCTTGCCCGGCGAGTCCTGCAACCACTCACGTCGCTCCTGCGCGCGCACGACATCACGGTAACTCTTGGCGACGGTGAGCATTCCCATCACGACATATTCAGCAATCGTGATCGCGTTAATGCCAACGCCGTTGGTAAAGGTCACCCCGCGCTGGGTGAGCAGATCAAGCGGCATTCCATCAACGCCGGCATAGATTGAATTGAGCCATTTAAGATTGGTCGCGCGGGCGATGGCCTCGGCCATGTCGGCCTTGTCATACATATCAAACCAGCCGATTTCGGCGTGCGGGGCGAGGGCGAACGCCTCTTCTTTCGACATGAACCAGCGGACGTCGATATTCTCGGGCAGGCGCGTTTCGACTAGCGGACGGACGAGGGCGGAGAGGACGGCTGTGGTCATGATTCGGGTTCCTTGGTCATTGCGAGCGCAGCGCGGCAATCCAGCAGCGGACTGGATTGCCGCGATGCGCTCGCAATGACGATAACACTAGAGCGGTGTGCATTAAATCTGCACCACACTACCGTTCGGGCTGAGCTTGTCGAAGCCCTGTTCTTTCTTATCCATGCGCCGGATAAGAGAAGGGCAACCCTTCGACAGGCTCAGGGCGAACGGTTCAGGTTTTTGGCAGAGTGCTTTAAACATCAATCCGCCAATCCCAACCGAGCGGATCACCGTCCATCACTTCAACCCCCTTGGCGATAAGATCATCCCGGATCGCGTCGGACTTGGCGAAATCCTTGGCCGCGCGTGCTTCCTTACGCGCGGCAAGGGCGGTTTCGATTTCGGCCTCAGTGATGACAGCGGCTTTGGGGCGGATGCGGAGGTCGGTGCGTGTGAGGGCGAGGAGATTGAGGCCGAGGACGGAGTCCATCAATTCAATATTATCAGCTTTCCAGAATCGACCGGTTCCCCTTATAGTTTCTGTCTCGTCTTCAAATATCTTTATCGCAAGAGGTGTGTTCAGATCATTTGAGATTGCCGACTCAAAATCTTTCAAGTTCGTCAAGCCCAATCCGGATGTATCTGCGACATTTTCATTGGCCCTTTGAAGTGACTCTTGAAGTATGGAAATTCGCATCACCATCCGCTTCAACCGCACGAACGCCGCCTGCAACCCTTCCCAACTAAACTCCAACTCGCTCCGGTAATGCGCTTGCAGGCACATTAGGCGGTAGGCGAGGGGGTGGAAGCCTTTGTCGATCAAGGCTTGAAGGCGCAGGAAATCGCCACTCGATTTGCTCATCTTCCCTGCGCGGTCGATCAGGAAATTATTGTGCATCCAAATCCGCGCGCCGGTGTCGGTGACACCGCAATGCGCTTGGTTTTGGGCAATCTCGCAAGGGTGATGGATTTCGCGGTGATCGATTCCGCCGGTGTGAATATCAAACTGGAACCCAAGCTCAGCGCCCGACATTACTGAGCATTCAAGGTGCCAGCCCGGTGCGCCTTTGCCCCAAGGGCTATCCCATTCCATCTGCCGCGTTTCGCCTAGCGGCGTTTTGCGCCAGATAGCAAAATCCTGTGGCTGGCGCTTGCCGGGAACGGGGTCAATCCGGCTTTGCCCATCTTCGGTTGAAGCACGCGCCAACCGCCCATAATCGGCGACGGTCGAGGTATCGAAATAGAGGCCGCTTTCAAGCTCATAGCAATGCTTGTCAGCAATGCCCTTCGCAAATGCGATCATCTGGTCGACATAGTGAGTTGCGATTGTCCATTTGGCGGGCTGGCGAATGTTCAGCCGATCAATGTCTTCCCAATAGGCCTGTGTGTAGAAATCAGCGATCTCGCGTGCTGACTTGCCGAGTGCTCCGGCGGCTTTCTCCATCTTGTCATCGCCTGCATCGGCATCCGACGTCAGATGACCGACATCGGTAATGTTGATGACGTGTTTGAGATTGAAGCCTTTGTATGACAACACGCGGCCCAGCGTATCAGCGAAGACATAGGCGCGCATATTGCCGATATGCTGATAATTATAGACCGTCGGCCCGCAGGTGTAGACGCGTGCTTCGCCTGCATGGACGGGTTCAAAATCCTCGATCTGGCGCGTCAGGCTGTTGAAGAGTCGCAAAGGGGAGGGGGGCAGACTCATACCAAATCCCCATCCTATCCGAAGCGCGTTTCGTCAACCGT
>JAYTMV010000058.1:0-2924 GCA_043728175.1 Sphingomonadales bacterium | reverse complement strand
GGCATTGGTCGGCCGAAGAGATAGCCCTGGATCTTGCGACAACCAAGCCGCTTGATCATTTCGCATTCGTCATCGGTTTCGACGCCTTCAGCCGTGGTTGACATGCCAAGACTGTCGGCGAGTGCCACCACCGCGCGGATGATCGCGAGGCTTTCGGGCAAGTTTTTGGCCGCGCCCTGAACGAAGCTGCGATCAACCTTGATCGTGCTGAATTTGGTTTTCGAAAGATAGCCCAGCGACGAATAGCCAGTGCCAAAATCATCAAGCGCAAGCCGCACACCGAGTGCGAGAATTTGTTCAAGCACTGCGATTGCCTTAGTGCCCTCACGCATGAACACGCTTTCAGTCACTTCCAGTTCTAGCCGGTGCGGTGGCAGGCCAGCGTGCGAAAGCGCTGAAACCACCGTCGTTGCAAATTGCGCGTCATGAAGCTGCTCAGCCGAGACATTGACCGCAACGCGGATCGTTGATGGCCAGCGCGCAGCCTCTGCACAGGCTGTGCGCAACACCCATTCGCCGATTGGCCCGATCAGGCGCGCTTCTTCAGCAATGGGGATGAATTTGAACGGCGAAACCGAACCGAGGTCAGGATTATTCCAGCGCAGCAGCGCTTCAAAACTTTCAATCGTGCCTGACTGGGCATTGACCACTGGCTGATAATGCACCTCAAACTCGTTGCGTTCGAGCGCCTTGCGCAGCGCGATTTCAATCACCCTCCGTTCTTCGGCATGGGCATGGAATTGCGGTTCATATGCGTTGAATGCGCCGCCGCCCTGATCCTTTGACTTATAGAGCGCAAGGTCAGCCGAACGGATGAGCATTTCAACCGAACGCCCGTCACGCGGGCCAATCGCTGTACCAACGCTTGCGCCAATATAGATGGTGTACTGATCAACTTCATACGGCTGCGACAATGTATCGATGATGCTCTGGGCAAGCCGCGCCATGCGTTGCGGATCATTGGCATCCTTGACAACGACCGCAAATTCATCACCGCCGAGCCGCCCGCACAGTTCATTATCGCTCATCACGCTGCGCAGCCGCTCCGAAACGCGCGTCAGTAGCCGGTCACCGATGGGATGGCCGAGCGTATCATTGACCGCCTTAAAACGATCAAGATCAATCATCATAAAGCCACAGCGCGTGCGCCAGCGATCAGACTCAGCCATCGCTTCGCCGAGCGTTTCGTTGACGAGCATCCGGTTAGGCAAGCCCGTCAGCGTATCAAAGCGCGCCATCCGGTTAATCTTGTCAGCGCTGCGATACGCCTCGGTGACATCCGAACCGACGCCTCTAAATCCAACGAAATTGCCGTTATCATCAAAGCGCGGTGAGGCCGAAAGCTCCCACCAATGCGTGTGGCCACCAATTTGGACGGGAAGGATAAGATCGCTAAAGCTTTCGCGATTTTTAAGTTTTTCCGAAAGATCGCGGAGGTTGGCCGAAAAATTGCCTGCCTCCCACGCATCACCAGCAAGAATTTGGAGCAATGGCTTCGTCTCAAGCGCTTGCGGTTCAACCCCGAGTGACGCGGCCAAACGCGGCGAAACCTGGGTAAGGCAGCGCGACGCATCGGTTTGCCACATCCAATCCCCGCCCGAATCTTCATATTCACGCAGCAACAAACTGACGACTTCGCTCTTATCCTGAAGCACAAGTTCGTTAATTTTATGGAGCACAAAAGTCCGCCCGTTGTGAAGGCATGCATAGATCAGCCCACCTGTATAAAGCAGCGCGATGAGGGCAAGGTAGGGCAGCGCAAACAGAAACATCATCACCGCAAGGCTGATCCCAACAATTGCGATCAGGCCTGCGGTAAATAACGGCAGCGATGAGAAGAGAAAGGTCGTTCCCGCCATTATCGCGGTGCCAAATGTCCATGCGATGAGAGCCTGCTCAGGCTTACCAAACAAGCCGAGCATGATTGGCAGCGCGCCCCAACCGGCGCCCGCAACAAGGATCCCGGTAGCCGCACTATTAAGCTCAGTTTGGTTTGCCGAAAGCAGGTTGATCCGCCCGTTGCGCAGACGCGGCAAGGCGAGCACGATAGATAGCCCCACAATCGCTGCGAACCACACCCAACCGATCCACGGCGTTGCGCTGTTATGGAGCGCCGCCGCGACTAAGCCGCCAGATATCACACTGAAAATCAACCGGACGATGGCCCGGTCAGCGACCATATTCACCTGTGCCGCGCGAACCCGCGCCCAATGGACACCGTCCGAATGGCGTAGTCCGAGAATCGTTTTCCAGTCGTTAGGGCTGGGCTGGGCTTCAAGATCGCTTTGTTGGTTCACGATCATAGCGCTAGCAGAAAGAGGTTAGCGAAGTGTAAGCGCCCCGCAATTGGGTCAGGCGGCGAGATCAAACGGCTGAATTTCGCCCGAAAGATAGAGGTTGCGCGCCTTGGCCCGGCTGAGCTTGCCCGAACTCGTGCGCGGGAGGGTGCGCGGCGGGACAAGTTCAACGATGCAGTTCATACCCGTAATCGCGCGCACCTTATCGCGGATGGTGTCACGCAATCTCGTGCGTTCAACTGGATCAGTCGTGCGGCATTGGACGAGAACCGCAGGCGATTCTTCGCCGCCTGCCGTCGTGATCGCAAACGCCGCGATATCGCCCGATTTGAAACCGGGAAGCTGCTCAACCGCCCATTCATTATCGTGCGGCCAATGGTTTCTACCATGGATAATGATCATATCCTTGGCGCGACCAACCACAAAGACATAGCCTTCGGACATATAGCCCATATCGCCCGTGTCGAGCCAACCATGCTTCATGCACGCGGTGGTTGAAACCTCATCACGGAAATAGCTGTGCATGATTGATGGGCCGCTTGCCCAGATTTTGCCGATGCTGCGTTCGGACATGAGGCTACCGTCCTCGGCGCGCACCTCGACCGCCATATCGCGTACCGGCTTGCC
>JAYTMV010000057.1:0-14570 GCA_043728175.1 Sphingomonadales bacterium | reverse complement strand
CGAGCGAAGCGCGGCAATCCAGTTGCAATGATGGGACTGGATTGCCGCGCTTCGCTCGCAATGACGGCTTCTGGTTTCAGGGTTAATCATTGTGTGCTATAAAACAGCAATGAAAATTCACTCTTATTTCGCTGTCCACCCCGGCATTTGGCTGCATGAAGAGATTATCGAACCGCGCGGTCTTGGCGTTACTGAACTGGCCCGCCACCTCGGCGTATCGCGTCAGGCGATGAGTACGCTCCTCAACGGCCGCGTTGGCCTCAGCGCAGAAATGGCGATCCGCTTTGAAAAGGCTTTTGGATTACAGGCCGATACGCTCTGCCGGATGCAGACCGCTCACGAACTCGCTAATGCGCGGGCGCATGAGGATGAGATATTGGTCGAGCCGTTGAAGGCGGCGGCTTAAAGTTTTTCTATTGTGAAGAAATTGAGAAGATGCCATTTAACGAGTCCGCCAGAACTTCAAGGAAACTTGGAGGTATGGATCCGTAGCCAAGTGGTTTAGGCAGCCGACTACGAATCGGTCGTAGGTGCAAACTTACCGTGGGTTCGAATCCCACCGGATATTCTAGAAGCCCGCTCTGATCGATTGGTCATTGAGCGGGCTTCGTTGTTTCAATCCACAAATACCGGAACTCGCTTCTCCATATTCGCCATCACCGCCTCAATCTGGTTGGGCGTCCGCATTACCTTCAACTGCTCTTCGGTTTCGAGCTTGAGCAAATCCTGATCGCTCATATGGCCGATGGCGTTACACAGGCGTTTGGCGCCGCGAATGGTGTGAGGGTTTTTGGCGGCGATAACCTTTGCGAGCGCCATTGCTTTGGCCAGCGGATCATAATCAATGTGGGTGACGAAACCGTAATCCTTGGCCTCGCTGCCCGAAAACTCGCGGTTGGTGTAGGTCAATTCACGCAGTACATCATCGCGCACCATCGTGCGCCACAGCGGGAAGCCCGCCATATCGGGCACCAGTCCCCACTTGAGTTCCATGATCGCCATCCGGCTTTCAGGGTGGGCAATGCGGATATCCGCGCCTGACATGATCTGGAACCCGCCGCCAAAAGCAACGCCGTGCACTGCCGCGATGACTGGCACCGGAAGTTTGCGCCAGCCCCATGCCACTTGCTGCGGCGTATTTGCGTCACCGTGCGTGCGTGCCGACAAGTCATTGCCTGAACCGCCCGCCATGCTCGCCATATCAAGCCCGGCGCAGAAGGATTTGCCTTCACCCGAAAGGACGACAACGCGTAAGCCCGCAGTGGCTTCAAGGGTCTTGATCGCCTCAATGATCCCGTCAAACATCGCGCCATCAAGCGCATTCATCTTGTCAGCACGGATCAGACGAACGTCGGCAATGCCGCCTTCGAGCATAGTGATGGAAACGCGGTCTTTCATGCGGGTGTCCTTTTCAAAGCGGCTTCAACCAGCGGCAATTGGTCATTGCCGAAATACATATCATCTTTATCCACAAAAATCGTCGGCGAGCCATAGCCACCGCGCGCGATCAGTTCATCGGTGTTGGCACGCAGCAAGGCTTTCGTCGCGTCAGTCTGCGATTTGGCATAAACCGCAGCACCGTCAAGCCCGGCTGCGTTGGCAACGGCGATCAGCACCTGTGGATCATCAAGATTTTCCTGTGCGCCAAAATAGCTCCCGAACGCAGCGCGGGTAAAATCGGTGAGCGCTGGCATATCATCGGCGAGTGCACAACACATCCGCATCGCATTCACGCTTTTTGCCGGATGAAACGCGCTAGGGAAATTCATCTCAACGCCTGCTAGCTTCGCCCAGTCTTTGAGGACTTTCCAGCTATGCGCCAGTCGCTGATTGTCAGCTTGTTCACGCGCGGCATAGACCGCTGGATTGACCGCATTGAACACCCCGCCAACAAGGATCGGGCGCAGTGTGGCGCAACAGCCCGTTCGCTCAATCACGCCGAACAGATTGGTGAAGGCCAAGTAAGTCCACGGGCTGGAGAGGTCGTAGAAAAATTCGATACGGTCGCTCATTTCTTGCCACCAAGTTCCGCCTCAAAGCGCTGTTCCATAAGCGTGTTGAACCTCTGCAATTCGCCCGCATCGACAAAGGCATTCGCATCGCCCGCCACCTGTCGGGCGCGCTTTTCGGGGAGATCAAAAAGACTGTCATGATTGGCGAGGAACACGTCGGCCTTAAACGTTCGCACTTTAGCAAAGGTCGCGCGGAAATTGGTGACGATACCAGGGTAGGCTTCGGGCAAAAGCGACTGGCCTGCTACTGTCCCGCTACAATGGAAAAAGAGTTGGCGGCGCACACGGTCTGTGCCGACTGCCGCCATGCTCCACGATGTGCACCCCGGCGAATGGCCCGGCGTAAGACGCGCGGTCAGCGTTACACCGCCCAGCTTGACTGTCTCCCCATCGACAATCACGCGGTCAACGCGGACAGGTGGGAATTTCATGCCGTCGCTCGGCCCGTGGCCAATATCGCCTGCCTCCAGAAATGGCTTGTCAGCCGCACTTGCGATCATGGTGGCACCACTTGCACGCTGAAGACCCGCGAGCCCGCCGGCATGATCGATATGCGCATGGCTGTTGAGCAGATATTTCACATCGCGAATATCAAAGCCCAACGCCTTAACATTGGCGATAATCTGCGGCACAGATTGGGCGAGGATGCCGTCGATCAGGATATGGCCCTTGGGGCTGGTAATCAAATATGAACTGACCCCCGCTGTCCCAACATAATAGATGTTCCCAATCACTTTGAACGGCGCATAGGGTGTGTTCCAAAGACCCGATACCGCGAATGGATGAAGCGGCGCGCGTTCGGCAGCGTCGATGGTCGCATCGCTTGCCAAACGCGGTTGCTTGTTGGCTGCGTCAGCGCCTACGCCGAGTGTCGTCAGGCACAAACAAGCGGCGATGATTTTCGCGATACGATTCATTACACCTTCGCCCAATACTGGTCCCTAAGCAGCCGCTTATAAAGCTTCCCAGTATCATGCCGTGGCAGTTCAGCCAGAAAGTCGATACGGCGCGGGATTTTTACGCCTGACAGTTTCTCTCGCGCGTAAGCGATTAAGTCATCACGCAAAGCATCGCCCGCATCTGCCATATCAACAGGTTGGATGACCGCAATTACCTCCTCACCCATGTCATCATGTGGGCCACCAATCACCGCGACATCCTGAACCTTGGGGTGGTTGATCAGATGATTCTCAATCTCCTGCGGGTAAACATTCACCCCGCCAGTGATGATCATGAAGCTCTTGCGGTCAGTCAGATAAATATAACCATCTTCATCAAGGTAGCCGACATCGCCGAGCGTGCTCCAGCCGCGCGAATTGCGCGATGATGCGGTTTTTTCGCTGTCCTGATGATATTCAAACTGGTTGTCAGGATTTTCAAAATAGATCGTGCCTTCGGTTTTCACCGGAAGCTCAGTCTCATTATCCTCACTCATGATATGCGGAATGCCTACCACCGCCTTGCCCACCGATCCCTTGTGCGCGAGCCAGTCCTTCGAACTGATGAACGTCATGCCATTGCCTTCGGTGCCAGCATAATATTCCTCAATCAGCGGCCCCCACCAATCAATCATCGCTTCCTTGATTGGCACGGGGCAAGGGGCCGCAGCGTGAATCGCACAATCGAGCGTTGAGAGATCATATTTGGAGCGCACATCTGGCGAAAGTTTGAGCATCCGCACGAAATGAGTGGGCACAAACTGACCGCAAGTAACGCCGAAACGCTCAATCGCGGCAAGCACAGCCTCGGGATCGAACTTCTTCATGATGATCACGGTGCCACCGAGCTTGTGCACCGCGAGCGACCAGACGAGCGGTGCAGCGTGATAAAGTGGTGCCGGAGAAAGGTAGACGCTGTTCTCTGTAAAGCGATAAAGCGCGGTGGCCAGCATCGTGATGCTGTTGGGCTGAGCAATATCTGGATTGACGGGGAGCGGTATCCGCACACCTTTTGGCCTGCCAGTCGTTCCTGATGAATAAAGCATCGCAATCCCACAGCGTTCATCGGTAACTGGAATGGCAGGCATTTGCGCGGTGGTGGCTTCAAACGAAGCATAGCCGGGAATTTCGCCGCCCAGCGCATATCGTTCGAGCTGCGTCTTTAGCTGCGCTGCCGTGGCCGCAAGGCTCGCAGACATCACAAACAGCCTCGCACCAGAATTTTCGAGGATATAGTCGGTCTCATCGGCTGTCAGCCGCGAGGAGATGCAGACAAAGCGGATGCCCGAACGCTGCGATCCCCACGCGAGACTATGATAGTCGAGCGTGTTTTCGAGCATGAGCGCGACGACATCATCATGCCCCAAACCGCGCGAGCGCCAGAACTGCGCCACCTGATTTGAGGCCTCATCCAATTCTCTATAAGTGCGTATCTCACCCGTTTCCGCCATGATTACCGCCGGTTTTTCAGGGTTTGTCTGCGCGTGGATGCTGGGGTGCATGGCCTGTCCTTCTCTTGCCGAGGCGAATCTTTCTACGCCGTCTACTCCATTCTAACCACCGGAACAGTTGCAAGCCAATACTGATAATTGCGCCGGGGCGAAGCGGCGGCTAACGGTGGCTGATGACGCATCCGACTGAGACTGAATTTGATCCGGTCAAACTGATCAAAATGATGGCCAAAAACGGCCACAATGCTTTGATTGGCGCGCTCTATCACGCGCACGGCGATGGTTGGTGCGAGCTTGCCATTCCTTATGATGCGCGTTTGGCAAGCGATGCCACCACTGGGATCATGGCATCGGGGCCAATCCTGACGATGATGGATATGGTCACCAGCATGTCGATCTGGCTCAAGACCAGAAAGTTCCAGCCACAGGCAACGCTTGATTTGCGTGTCGATTATCTGCGGCCTGCAACGCCTGGAAAAACGATTATTGGCCACGGCGAATGTTACGGCCTCACCCGCTCAATCGCATTCGTGCGCGGCTTTGCGCATGATGGCGATCCAGCAAAACCCGTCGCGCATGTCGCAGGCACTTATATGTTTACGGCGGGCGCATGAGCCAGCTCAAATCCCCCTATGCCAATACAATGGGTTTCGGCACGGCCCGTGACGACGATGATCGCCTGCTCCTGACGATGGCGTTTGAAACTAACAAAATGGGCCGCCCCGGTTTCTTGCACGGCGGCGCGATTGCGGGAATGCTTGAGGCGGTGGCTTATCAAACGCTTGCCGAGGCGCTTGGCGATGAAGATCGCCCGCAGCTCAAGCCAATCAACGTCACCGTCACTTTCTTGCGTGGAGGTCGCGATCACATCACTTATGCCCGCGCCACAATCGAGCGGCTCGGGCGGCGCATCGCCAATATTGAGGCCGTCGCGTGGCAGGATGATCCGGCCAAACCCATCGCCACTGCGCAAATGAATGTCATGCTTGAACGGGGTTAACGCCCGCCACCGAACAATTGCCGCCCCGCCAGATCAAGCATGATCTCCTCTGACCCCCCGCCAATCGCGTTGACGCGGACTTCGCGGTAAATCCGTTCAATCTTGCTGCCAGTGATATAGCTGGCCCCGCCAAGGATTTGGGCCGCATCGCGCGCGACCGCCTCTAGCATCTGCGTTGCTTGCACCTTGAGCATGGCGAAATCGGCGGGTTTGTCGCGACCTTCTTTCACCTGCCACGCGCAGAGATCGACCCAAGCCTGCGTCGCGCCGATCTGTCGTGCCATATTGGCAAGCTTGATGCGGATTGACTGATGCTTGACAAGCACCTTGCCGAATGTCTCGCGTTGCTGCGCCCACTGCGCGGCTTCTTTGAGACACACCCGCGCATATGCGCAGCATCCCATCGCCATGCCGAGCCGTTCGCTGTTAAAATTACGCATGATGCCGATGAAGCCGCCATTTTCGGGGCCAATCAGATTTTCAGCCGGAACACGAACATCCTCCAACTAACTGGCGGCGGTATCCGAACAGCGCCAGCCCATTTTATCAAGCCGCGTCCGCGAAACGCCAGGTGCGTCCATTTCGATGAGCAGAAGCGAAACCCCGCCAGCGCCTTCGCCGCCCGTCCGCACTGCGCATGTCAGCCAGTCGGCACGCATACCGCTAGTGATGAACATTTTGCTGCCATTCACGACATAATGACTGCCGTCACGCACCGCCTTAGTGCGCAGATTGGCGACATCTGATCCGCCCGAAGGCTCAGTAATCCCAAGCGCGATGATTTTGTCGCCTGCAAGCACGGGCGGGGCAACGCGGCGCTTCATCTCATCGGAACCAAGCGCAAGGATTGGCGGTAAGCCGATTCCGTGCGTCATCAGCGACGCGCCAAGACCACCCGCGCCAACCGCCGCCAGTTCCTCGGTTTGGGTCAGGCCGTGGAATATGTCGAAGCCTTCGCTATGCCCGCCATATTCTTGCGGGTAGCGCAGGCCGAGGATGCCAGCCTCAGCCGCTTTCTTATGGAGCGAACGCGGCAGTTCGCCTTCAGCCTCCCACCGGTCAATATGCGGGGCGACCTCGCGTTCAACAAAACGGCGGACGGCCTGCGCCAGCGCCTCATGCGTTTCACCGTAATAGGGCGAACGCGCGCGCCAATCGTCAAAATCGCTCATTTGCCGGTGATAGCAGTAGTGATCCAATAGCCGCCCAAAGCCGCGCCGCCCGTGAGGAAGGTTCCCCATATCATGTCAAGGATCGTGACCTTCAGACTCCACACCTTGAGCGTGGCATAGTTGGTCAGATCATAGGTCATATAGCAAAAGAAGCCCAACATCGCGCCTTGGATCAGCGCCGTTTGCCATTTTCCGTTCGACAGCGCCGGGCCAACCGCAAATACCATAATGCCAAGGATATAGAGCAGGTAAAAGGCGATGGCAGGGCCAAGCCGCATCCCGTTCATCAGCACCGCGCCAATTTCGGGCACATACAGCCGCGTGTACATCGTACGCAGCCAAACGCTGTCAATCAGCGCGAACGAAATGCCCGTCGCGATGTAGCCGATAAGGTATTTTGTGATCATGCCTGCTCCCCTATGTCACCCACCCGATTTCACCCACTGAGCGCAGCATCGCGCATTCCGCGCGCGATGTGAAGCGCTTGCACGGTTTCGGCGACGTCATGAACGCGGACAATCTGCGCGCCTTGTTCAACGCCTTTAAGTGCGAGGGCGATTGAGCCGCCAAGGCGCTGTTCAACCGGGGTTTCGTTGGAAAGCGCACCAATCAAGCGCTTTCGGCTTGCGCCAAGCAGGATCGGGCAGCCAAGCCCGTGGAACAGCGCGAGGCCATTGAGGATCGCAAGATTCGCCGCGACCGCCTTGCCAAAGCCGATGCCGGGATCAACGATAATCCGTTCGCGCGCGATGCCGCCCGCAACCACCGCGTCAATCCGGTCGGATAGCCAGTCATAAACCTCGATCAGCGGATCGGAGTAGCTGGCCTTTGAATGCGGATCGCTCGGCGTACCGGGGAAGTGCATTAGCACGATGGGCGCGCCTGATGCCGCAACAATCCCGAGCGTTTGATCATCAAAAAGCAATGCTGACACATCGTTGATCATATGCGCACCTGCGGCCAAGCCCGCCGTCATCACAGCGCCTTTGCGTGTATCAAGCGAAAGCGCAGTGCCGCTGTGGCGCAGTGCTTCAATCACGGGCACGACGCGCGCGATCTCATCCTGCTCCCACACCGCAGTCGCGCCGGGGCGAGTAGATTCGCCACCAATGTCGATGATCGCAGCGCCTGACGCGCTCATCGCAACCGCTTGTGATGCAGCAGCGGCCGGATTGCTCAAATGATCACTGCCGCCTGAAAAGCTATCAGGTGTCATGTTAAGAATGCCCATCACCTGCGGCTGATCAAGCCTGATGGTGCGCTCCCCAAGCGTAAGTGGCGCGCGCGCGGACGTGGCGCGGGTGATTGTCTGACGTGCGGCGGCGACCTGTGTATCTGAAAGCGTTGCGATGAAATCTTCAACCTGATCAATCGGGATCAGCCATTTGCCTGATCGCACCCCGCCATCAACCGCAACCACATCCCACGCGCTGAAAAACTGCATTCCCCCGGCAAGCCGCGCGAATTGGCCATCAAGGCCAAACGGCGCATCAATGAAAGCGGTGGGGCGGAAATAGAGCGTTGCTGTTAGAGAAGGAGTCATCAGGAGCCTCTAAGCGATTTGCGGCTCGACTGGAAAGCCGTTTTCACGGTGCCCCTGATTTCCATGATTTGAGCACGGCGAAGGCCGGACTCTCTGGAATGGAGACATTGGAGACAGGCTTGCGTCGCCCGCGCCAACGCCACTGCGCGTTTGCAACACTCACAAAGCCAAGCGCACGCAATATTCGCGTGAGTGTTGCCTCGCCAATCCCAAGTGAGGTCGCAAGCTGAAGATCGGGCGCGAATGCCGCCGCCCCTTTGCGCTGATCATGGAGCGCTCGCGCGATCCGCTCAACCAGATCAACGCGCAGCATTTGATTGCCAAACGAATGAAAGCCCGCAAGCCGTGTCGCCACTGCCAATTCAGGCGATGGCTGATCAAGCAAGCCAAGCCCCGCCATCGGCAGCGGCGGCATTGCCTCACCGCGATAGGCAGCAAACAGCGCCAGCCGCCAGCGCGTTGCCTCAGGCTTCAAGAGCAACGGGTGGAAGAGGTCAAGCGATCCAATTACCAGCCCCGCCTGCCTCAGCCTGTGCCGCGCCGCGCCGTCAAGCGTTTCGAGCGTCGCCTCGACTGACGCGCGCGCAACGACCCCGCCCGCACTGATGATTTCTGCGGTCAGCGCGCGGATTGGCGCGGGTGTTTCGGGCGTATCGCGGAGCGCGCAAAGCCCGTGAAGTGGCGCAAGCTTACGCTTCACCATCTCATCAAGCCATATCGCCAGCCGCGTCTGCACTGGTTCGCGGATCAGCGGCGGCAATTGCATGAGTGTTGCGTCAAGCGCGACCTTTGGGCTAAGCCAATCGCGCCCGCGCTTGATCGTGGCGACTTGGATGCCTTGCCAGCCAATCGCGATGGCTCCGTCGGTCGTGAGCATCAACGCGCCATCCGCCGCGACGGCCAGCGCGCCAGCACGACGTGCCAATTCCTGGGGCAGTCGCGCTTCAGCCGCTGCCAGCAAGCGCTTGCGATTTTCGCGTCGCGCCTCCGGATCAGGGGTGAAGCGGAAGCCATCAAGTCGCCCGATCATTTCATCCTCAACACTCACCGTGCCGTCCGCCCCCACCACAACCTCAAGCAGGCTGTTATCCGACGCCATCCCGCGCATCAGCAGCGTGGTGCGCCGATCAACAAATCGCTCGGTAAGCTTGGCATGAAGCGCGTCTGACAGTTTCTCCTCAAGTGCGAGCGTCTTAGCCGCCCAGTGCGCAGGCTCTGCCAGCCAATCTGCGCGCTGAGCTGCATAGGCCCATGTCCGCGCCGATGCGATCCGCGCGGCGAGCGTTGGAATATCGCCCTGAACGCTATCAAGCCGCGTAAGTTCTTCGGCGATCACATGCGCGGGAATATAGCCAGCACCGCTCATCAAATAACCGTAAATGCGCGCAACCAGCCGCGCATGATACTCTGCACCCGTCTTGCGGAAATCGGGCAAGCCGCACGCCTCCCATAGCTTAGCGATGGCACCGGGATAGGTCGCACGGGCAATGATCGTTGGATCAGCCGAGAGATGCTTGAGCACGCCTAGATCCTCTGCTTCAGGCGCAGCGCGAAGAACGCGGTGCTGCGGCGGCCATTCAAGCGATTCAATCAGTGTTGGCAGACTGTCATATTCAGGCTCACCGTTTCGCCAATAGAGATGGCTCAGCGACGAGAACTGATGCGCCTCAATCTTTTCAATCTCATGATCAGTGAACAGCGGCGCATCGCGCGTGCCCGCGAGTGTACCAAAGCTGCCGTCACGCTGATGCCGCCCTGCGCGCCCCGCAATCTGCGCCATTTCGGGGATGAACAGCCGCCGCTGACGCCGTCCGTCAAATTTGGTGAGGCTAGCAAAGGCAATATGGCTAACGTCCATATTGAGCCCCATCCCGATGGCATCAGTCGCGACGAGATAATCAACCTCACCCGCCTGATACATCGCGACTTGGGCGTTGCGCGTGCGCGGCGAGAGCGCCCCCATGACGACCGCAGCGCCGCCGCGCGTCCGCCGAATAATCTCGGCAATCGCGTACACTTCCTCAGCCGAAAAAGCGACGATGGCCGAGCGCGGCGGCAAGCGCGAAAGCTTCTTGGGGCCAGCGTAGGTGAGCTGAGAGAAACGGGGCCGCGTGATAATTTCGGCTTCAGGGATAAGCGCGCGGATGATCGGACGCAGGCTTTCGGAGCCAAGGATCATCGTTTCCTCACGCCCGCGCACATTGAGCAAGCGGTCAGTAAACACATGCCCCCGCTCCGGATCAACGCCAAGCTGCGCCTCATCAAGGGCTGCAAAGGCGACATCGCGGCCGACGGGCATCGATTCCGCCGTGCACAGCAGCCAACGCGCGCCGGGCGGCATGATCTTTTCCTCCCCCGTGATCAGCGCGACCTCCTTCGGCCCTTTGATCGCCACCACCCGGTCATACACCTCACGCGCCAGGAGCCGCAGTGGAAACCCGATCATCCCGCTCGAATGCGCACACATCCGCTCAACCGCGAGGAAGGTCTTGCCTGTATTGGTCGGCCCGAGAACGGCGGTGATGGCGGCATGGGGCATATGAGCAAGAGTGGGGATTTTGGGTGAGGGTGGCAAGGGGGGATGTTTTGACTTTAGTACAAAAACCGGGTATTTTTAAGGCATGACAAAGCTTGGCATTGCAATAGCAGATGATGAAATTGGTTGGGCGCAGGCGCGTATCGCCACCGGCGAATTTGCGAACATTGATGCCTATGTCAGCCAGCTTATCCAGCGCGACCGAGAAGAAAACGAGGAAACAGCGTGGCTTCAAGCCGAAATCGATAAAGGCCGCGCGTCAGGCCTGATCAATCGTGATGCGAGTGAGGTTTTACGTGAGGTGATGGCGGCAAATCGGGCTGTGCGTGGCTAAAGTCATCCTGACGCCCCAAGCGCGCGATGATCTCAATGAAATTGACGGGTTCAGCATCGAAAACTTCGGTGAGGCTGTTGCGACCGAATATATGCAGGGTTTTTTCGCCGCATTTGCGCGGCTTTCCGAATATCCCGAATCGGCTCCACTGCTTCCACGTATTACACCGCCAACGCGCAGCTTAGCCCATCGCAGTCACCGCATCATTCATGATTATCAAGGTGGCACTGTCGTGGTCATTCGTATCCTGCACCATTCGCGTGATTTTAGACTGGCACCGGGATAGATAAATATTTGGCACTGCGCGGCAGCGCGGCTAAAACAGCCTAAGCAGTAACGGGGCAATGCCATGTTTGAGATTTTTCCAAAACTATGGGCGATTGTTTACGAAGCAAAGCCAATCGAACAGCTTGGCGTCGCATTGTCGTTAGTGCCGATACTATTAAGCTGGGTGCTCTGGTTGCGCGCGCGTATCGGTGCGCGTTCGGCTCATGAGCAGCTCGCTAATGCCAATGACCGTATCAAGATATTGGAGCAAAACCGAGACGAAGCGATTATCGCGCAGAAGGCCGCCGAAGCCGAGCGTGATGCGCTTTCGCCCGATTACTGGTTGCGTGTGTCGGCGAAGGAGCAGACGCAGGGCAATGAGGAAAAGGCGATGGCGGTGCTTGCACACGGCTACGCGGGCGTGCGCAGCGGCATGGCGCACACCACGCTCGCGCTCGCGGGCTATCATCTAAGCCAAATCATCGGCCCCGACCGCGCCTTCCACCTCGACGAAGGCGAACGCTTCGCGCGGATGGCCGCATTGCTTGATCCCGATGATGCTGACGCCGCTGCGCTTGCCGAAGAAGCGGCGATGGAGCGGATAGACGACGGGGAGGATGTGGATGTGCCTGAACTGTCGGCGTCGTATTTGCCGACTGATGCGCGTGAGGCTGAGCAACTGATTTTCGCGATGTGCAGCTTTGTTGAGCAAAAAATGCGTGAGGGACACTATCTTCTCGGATATCGCCTCGCCCGCCGCGCTGAACTGGTGAGCCGCCGTTCCGGGCTGTATGATCAAGAAGCGGGATGTTTGGCACGCTTCTGTACCGCGCAAATGCTTAATTATTGTGGTGACTCACGTCGCGCCGCAAATATGACCGCTTCGTTGCTTCCCGCCTGTGAACGCGTACACGGTACCGAGCATCCGAAAGTTCTCGCCACACGCTGGCTTGAGGCACTAATCCTCGAAGCTCTTGGGGAGTACCACGCGGCGCTTGAGAAGATCAGGGCGCTGTTGCCTGTTTATGAGCGTGTGCTCGGTGCCGAGCATCCCGATGTCCTCACCACGGGTTACCTTGAAGCGAATATCCTTGACAGCCTTGGTCAGCATCGGGCGGCGCTTGAGGCAGTCAGGGTGCTATTGCCCGTTCATGAGCAGGTGAAAGGTACAGAACATCCAGATGTACTAAGCACGCGCTACCTTGAGGCGAAAATCCTCGACAGTCTTGGCGAGCATCAGGCCGCGCTTGAGGGAGTCAAGGTGCTGTTGCCAGTTCGTGAACGTTTGATGGGTGTCGAGCATCCCGAAGTCACTGGAGCGCGCGAACTGAGAGACAGGATACTCGCCAACATCGCGCAAAAGGATTTGCCCGTCACCCCGGCGGAGGTCGGGGTCGTTGGGGTGGGGCGCGAAACATCATAGCGACCCCGGCCTCCGCCGGGGTGACGGTGGGGGGTTAATTCCCTCTCCCCTTGCGGGAGAGGGAGGGAGCCACAAAGTGGCGGAAGGGTGAGGGGGCACAGAGCGATGCGCAGCGAGCGTGAGTTCCCGAATGCTGCGGCTGAAATTGCCTTTGGAGGCTTCGAGCCTCCTTCAGGCAAACCCCTCACCCGGCGCTACGCGCCACCCTCTCCCGCAGGGGGAGAGGGGCTGGTTGGCACCTCACTCGCCGTTGGCCTCAACCCATACCTCTTAACTAACGCCCAGACATGCGGGGGCACCATGAATTTTACCCGCTTGGGCCTTTCACGGCGAAGATGAATAATTGTTTCGGCGGCCTTCATCTCCAGCCTTGTGCGCGCAAACTCAAGCCCGCGTGGGCCGATGCGGGGCATGAACCAGCCAACTATGGGCCGCACCCAGTTGGGCATCCGGCGCAGCGGCAGTCCGCCCGCCGCGCGTTCGACGTTGGCGATGAAGCCTTTGACTGCACCTGCGCGCTTGCCCGCACTGCCGAGCGGTTCGGTCTTGAGTTCATCCCCAAGCAGTGCCGCCAATTCTTCGCCGCGTGCGTTGCGGATGATCAGCCATTGGTCACCTTGCCCCGCCATATAACCAACCGTGATGTCCGCCAGCACGTTGGTATAATCAACGCACGTCCGGCAGGTGAGCGGGAAAAAATCGGGCGCAAGCTCTGATATCGGCAGTTGGAGGAAGGGGATGGTCTTCACCCGCCCGTCCACAAACCGCAGTTCGACATGATAATCGGCGCGAAACTCAAGATAGGTGATGCTGTCGGGATCTTCGGCGAGCAGCGCCAAAAATTCATGAAAACGCTCAGTCGTCGTATTGTCCGAACAGGGCGTGCCGATCACGTAAATCCGCTCAAAACCAAGGCTTTCCTCAAGTGCGCGCAGCGCGTGAATTTGGCAGGGAATCCCGATAATCGCGATCCGCCGGTGCCCCGCCGCGCGGGCTGGCTCAAGCAGAGCGAGCAGCGGCGCATAGCCCATTCGCATCCCGCGCACCTGCGCCATCCCTCCGGCTTTGGTCACGATCACTGGCACGGGACGCCAGCGATCTTGCGGGTCAGGTGCCATCGTCAACACCGCATCGACCGCGCCGCTTTCAAGCAAGCGCTCGCCCAGCCGTGACGTAATCCCCGTCCACTGCGCACCCGGCAGCGGCTTGGCCAATTTCGCGCGTACCATCCGCTCGAACGGGCCGAAATAAAGCTCATCGGGTTTGCTCGCGTCACGCGCGCGGCCATGCACTTTGGTTTCAAGGGCTGCGTAATTGGGCTTGATAAACTGACACGCGGTGCCGCAACGCTTTGGTTCAGCCGTGCGCGAAATCCCACAATCTGTGCAGAGGTCGCGTGGCACAGCCGCAGCCATTGTCGGCGCCCAAACCCCATCATCTGTTGGAACCGAACTGCTTTGCACGCTTTACGAACCTCTCTCACTCTTCCTAGTGCTACGCGGTATGAACAGGCAAGCGCCACACGGAAAATTGACGCCTGTCTCGTCAAATCGTCGGGATTTTTGACACTCTCTGCACTCCGTTAATTTCTACTAACCATGAAAAAGCCTAGATTTTGGCCATTTCTGCAAACTGGCACGGGCACTGCATAGTTATCTGTGTTCCCCCGAGCGTTTTACGCTTTAGAGTGGCGGGTCGGTTGCTTCCTTGGTCTCGCACCGCCCCGCCCTCGCCCGGAACCACCATTTATAGCAAACCTGAATTTTACCGGCTGCGTAAAGGCGCTGCTAACCAATTGTTGGTATCATGCTGGTTGAGAGACCAATCTTCAGGATCATGATGCGCCTACAAATTGAGAATAAGGCAGACATACTGCGCTTCACCATATTCGGAA
>JAYTMV010000056.1:0-7437 GCA_043728175.1 Sphingomonadales bacterium | reverse complement strand
CATTTGCTAAACGCCTTTGATCAACATCAGTGTGAAATGCAACGGGATCATATTATGCGGAACAGAATAGCGACCGGACTCGTCATATTTGCCGTCGCGACGATGACACCAAGCGGAGCAATCGCGCAATTTTCCGAAAGCTATAACTTCTTAAAAGCCGCGCGTGAGCGCGACGGCGCGAAGGCAACTGAGCTTGTTTCAAAACCCGGCTCAATCATCATCAACACGCGTGATGAAAAAACGGGTGAGAGCGCGCTCCATATCGTCACCAAAGGACGCGATCTAGGCTGGATGAATTTCCTGCTTTCGCGCAGTGCCAAGACCGATCAGCGCGACAATCAGGGGAATACGCCGTTGATGGCGGCGGCCCAACTTGGCTTTGTTGAAGGCGCGCAGCTTTTGATCAAGAATAAAGCAAGCGTTGATCTGCCGAACGCTTCGGGCGAAACGCCGCTGATCCGCGCAGTGCAATTGCGCAACGGGCCAATGGTGCAATTGCTGATGGCAGCAGGGGCAAACCCTGCCAAAGCCGATACAATCGCTGGTATGTCCGCGCGCGATTATGCCCAGCGTGACAGTCGTGCCGCCGGTATTCTGAAAATTATCACTGAGGCGAAAGTGGCAAAGCCGGCCAAAAGCTTTGGGCCTAATTGAGGCTGTTTTCTAAAACGCCGCTTCATCCTCGACTTCAATTGATCCAAGCAGCCGCCGCGCCGCGCGCCTTGCGAGCCGCAGCGTTTCAACCTTGCGGCGTGCCGGCGAGAGCGGCACACTCATTGCCTCACGCACGATCGCTGCGTCATAACGGTCGGCAACGATCAACCCAGTACGCTCTGGCTGCATAATTGTACGATCAAGCAACGCCAGATCAAACCCTTGCGGCACTGCCCAGAAATAGCGGTCACAATAGTCAAGATAGTCAGTCCATTTGCCGTCGCCGAGCAGATCAGCCTTTGAAACCTTAATCTCAACGATGGTCACCAGCCCCTTTGGCGACAGCGCAAAAAGATCAACGCGCCTGCCATTGCCAAGCGGCACCTCTGCAATTGAGAGCAGATCATGGCGCAAAAACATGCGCGAAACGCCGCGCGCCACATCCGCAGCCACTATCCGTTCGTCACCCTGCTCCATCTTCGGTCAGATAGAACAGGTTGAGAACATATGCGAGCAAAATATCGTGAGGCAAACCGCATTAACGGTAGAAGATATGGTTTCCAATTGAAGCCACACGGTTCAGCCGCCATTTGGGGCTAACGTGGGTGGCATGGAAGAAGAGCGCATTGTCTGCGCTGCTTGGGTGGAGCTTGGCTTGGGCAATCCGCGCAATCGCGAGCGCCTCACGCCAATCTTTGCTCGCTTTGCTGATCGCTGGAATCGCGCCGCCGCGCACAAAGGAAAATTGGCTTGGCTGGAGCACGACACCGCAAATTGAACGGGCGAAACGCCCCGATTGTACGCGGTTGAGAATGACCTGCGCCACGGCAAGCTGGCCTTCGAATGATTCGCTGCGTGCTTCATAAAAGATCGCGCTGGCGAGGCATTTTTCTTCGCTGTCTACCGCTGCATCAGCAGCGTTGGTTTCAACAAGCGTCGCAAGCTTGGGCGTTTCTGCCTTGCTTGGGGGCGTTTCTATATTGGTTTCAGGAATGAAACTATAGTCGCTTGGTAACTGCGCCTCAGAAATAGCCACATCACGAACTGATTGCGGCAATAACGAAAAACCATCAAGACTTGCATCACTTGCATCACTTGCAGCACCAAATGCCGTGGTTGCTGCGGCTCCGCTGACCATTACAGCGAGTAAAAGCGATGCAACCGCAGTCTTTGCGGCCTTTGGGGAAACACTCATGAAAACACTTATCTATGCAGTGGGTCGATCACACATCAGAAGCATCACATAAACCCGCTTCTGGATCTTCCCGCTGTCTACGTCCCCGCCACAAAGCCCATATTGTGGGTAAATGCGAGGCTACGCACCAAATATTGAGATGCAAATATTGTGCAGCGCAACAAAGTCAATCGCGCGCGATGAAATCAGCGATGAACCGTTCTGCATTCGCGATATCTAGCTCAACGATCCATAAATCAGGATCAAAACGTTCGCGCCGCGCGCAGAGTGCTTCGACTGCCGCCACGCTTTCTATCGCCTGAGCGCCAGCACGCACCAAAACATAATGGCCTGACGCATCAAGAACATAGTCGTAAATCCCAGTCACTTGCCCTTTTTCAGCACAGAGCAGGAGCAGCGCGCCCGATGTTGGATCGCCTTTGCGGATCACAGCACCCGCGCCGCCACGTGCATGGACTTCGCGCAGAAGCGCGCTCGCGAACAGGCTGGTTGTAAGCCGCGCCATTAGCCTGCGGCGGCGGTCTGATAATCCTTAAGCGATGAAAGCAGCAGCGACGACGGCGCAAATGTCCCAGTTCCGCGCGCGACAACCTCACCCTCTCCGTCAATCAGTTTTGCGTCAGCAATCAGGATTCGCTTGCGCCCACTCACCCAACGGCCTTCGGCAATCAGCGGGCCGACGACAACTGGCTTGATAAAATTGAGATTGAATGACGAGGTGAGCAAAATCCGGTCAGTAAACAGGCTGTTTGCGGCATAGAACGCCGCATCGCTCATTGCTTTGTAATGCACGACCCCGTGGATGCCACCGCCGGCATGAAATAATTTGGGATCAATTGGAAACTCGATCCGCGCTTCGCCCTCACCAATGATGGTAAGCTGCGAGTCGATAATCAGGTTGACAGGCGCGGCGCGAAACATCGCTTCCAACCCACGGTAATGCGCCTTTACATTAAAACCAAAAGGCGATCCGAGATCCTCATCAGGCGGCATTACGCGTCTCCGTTCCGGTTAGCAGGGCAAACACAGCGTCATTTGACGCCGCGCCGCGCAATTTTGCAACGAAAAGCGGATCACGTAACCAACGACTGACTTGCGCGAGTGCTTTGAGGTGATCCGCGCCCGCATCTGGTGGGGATAAGAGGCAGAAAATGATATCAACCGGAATCTGATCAATCGATTGAAAATCAATCGGCTGAGCAAGCTGAACAAACAGCGCAACGATATGATCAAGCCCATCAATCTTGCCGTGCGGGATGGCAACGGCATTGCCAAAACCAGTTGAGCCAAGCCGCTCTCGCTCGGTCAATCGGTCAACGATATCATGCGCCAAAAGGCCGTATTCGCGTTCAGCCACCGCCCCGAAGTGCTGAAACAGCGTTTTTTTATTCGTCACTGACAGCCCAACGGCAACCGCGCCGGGCGTCAGCATCTCACTCAATATTGTCATGAATTTTCCATATCTAAACCAGTCCGGCAATCGACAGTTCCGCGCGCCAGCCTATTTGTATCAACCCCGTTGCGGCTCTACCCAGCCAATGGTTCCGTCACCGCGACGATACACCATGTTATACGCGCCGCTGGCGACATTTTTGAAGAGCAGCCCGTTGGTATTGCGCAAATCAAGCATCATGACTGCATCGGACACGCTTGCCTCAGGCACGTCGACTTTAGTTTCGGCAATGATCAGCGGATATTCGCCGATAATTTCCTCGGCCGTTTCAGCAGCATCAAACACGGTATAACCCGCGTCTGCCTCACGCATCGGAACGCTTTCGAGTCCCTTACCCTGATGATCTTTGAGACGGTGCTTATAGCGGCGCAATTGGCGTTCAATCTTATCCGCCGCACCTTCAAAAGCAGGATGCGCTTCCATCGCATTGCCCGAACCTTTGAGAACAACGCCTTGCATGACATGCGCAACAATATCGCAGACAAAGCCATTATCATGCGGGCCTTTGCCCACCGTGACATGCGCCGAATGCGCGCGTGAGAAATATTTTTCGGCCATAGCCTGAAGCCGCTGGGTCACATGCAGTTTAAGAGCATCACCCGTATCAACCCGGTGCCCCGAAACACGAACATCCATATCAGCCTCCTTTCAAAGAGCCGCGCCTCTAGGCAGCGACCACATCTTCGTCAATCGCTACCATATTGGCGGACGATGAAAGCGCGACCGCCTCATCAATCCATAACGGGTTGGTCAACTTCTTAAGAAACGCGCGGTGGCGGATAAGTTCCTCAGCGCTCGGCTCAAAAATACGAAGCGGGCGCTGAATAGCATTTTTCCGCCCGGAATCGCCCGCAGAAACGGTGGTATCATCAATAAACCCGTTATTCTTGCTTTCAGCAGGAAGCTGCAAGCCAATCTGCCGCCCGCCGGTCAGTTCAACGTAAACTTGTGCAAGCAGTTGCGCATCAAGGAGCGCGCCGTGCATCACCCGGTGGCTGCGATCAATGCCAAAGCGCGTGCAAAGCGCATCAAGGCTATGCTTGGCTCCTGGATGGCGCGCACGCGCGAGCACGAGCGTATCAACCATCCGACTTTCAGAAATATGGAGCCGCCCGCACGCACCAAGTTCATGATTGAGGAATGAGAAATCAAACCGGGCATTATGCGCAACCAGCGGCGAATTGTCCAAAAAGTCGAGCAAGTCCTCGACCTTATCCTCAAACAAAGGCTTGTCCGAAAGGAAGATATCACTCAGCCCATGTACCGCTTGCGCGGCGGGATCCATCGCGCGTTTTGGGTTAAAATAACTATGAAAGCTTTTGCCGGTTTCAACTCGGTTGATCAGCTCAATACAGCCAATCTCGACGATTCGGTCACCACTCGCGGCGCTTAGCCCGGTCGTTTCAGTGTCAAAAACAATCTCGCGCATTTCATCTGATCTTATCTGCCTGTTTGGCGCATTAGGCAAGCGATCACTTGCCTCACCTCGGCATTGGTCACCCCGCGCAATCCGCCCGTGTTGATGATATAATCCGCGCGTTTGCGCTTTTGCGCGTCGGGAAGCTGGAGCTTCCTGATCTTGGCGAATTTGGCATAGCTCATCCCCGGCCGGGCCAGTACGCGTTTGCGCTGTTTCCACGCAGGCGCTGACACAACCAGAATCTGATCAACCGATTTCCAGCCGCGCTTTTCAAACAGCAACGGAATATCAAGCACGACAATCGGGCGAGAACGATTGCGCCGCAAAAAATCGCGGCGCAGCCTAGCAACCGCAGGGTGGACGATCCGCTCAAGCGCTTTGAGCGCATCAGCGTTACCAAAAACCGCCGCGCCAAGCTTTTGCCGGTCAACCCCTGCTGGCCCTGTCGTTCCGGGAAAGCGCGCTTCGATTTGCGTGAGGAGGGCACCGCCCGGTGCTTGCAATTGGTGCACCGCGCGGTCCGCATCAAACAGCGGAACGCCTGCACGGATGAACATGGCCGCAACGGCGGATTTCCCCATCCCAATTGATCCGGTGAGGCCAACAATGATCATTTGACGAGCAACGCCCTAAGCTCATCATCATGATCGCGCGGCGCGGGTTGACCGAAGATTAGTTGAAACGCTTCGGCGGCCTGAGCAACGAGCATTTGCAGGCCGTCAATGGTGGCAAAACCTTCACGCCGTGCTTGCGCGAGTAAGGATGTTTCAAGTGGGGCATACACCATATCAAAAATAATCTTCTGAGCCTCGCCACCCCGCATTGCTGCAAGCGAGAGATTAAGTGGAGGCTTTTCAATCATACCAAGCGGACTAGCGTTAATCAGGACTGTAACGTCGGTAAGTGCCGCGTCCTCTATGAGCCAGATATCAGCTTTAATGTCGATCATCTGAGCCTGTTCAGGACGCCGCGCAAGAATGCTCATTGGCCAATCTGGAAAGCGCGATCGGATCGCTGCGGCAGCAGCACGTGCAGCACCACCAGAGCCAATAATTGCTACCCTTTGTTGAGGCGCGGGGGCGCTGCCAAAAAGTGCGGTAAGCAAAATATTGATCGGCTTAACCACTCCAGCGACATCAGTATTTGCGCCGAAAAGCTGATCCTCACGCTTGATCACCGTATTAATCGCACCGATTTCAAGCGTTCCCGGCCATAGGTGATCGATATGCGCGACAACCGCTTCCTTATGCGGGATCGTCACGTTGCAGCCGCGCCAGTTTGGGTCTTTGCGGCAGTTGGCAAAATAATCTGCCAATTCATCGGGTCGTACATGACAGGCGCGATATTCAGCATCAATCCCGCGTTTTTGCAGCCAGAAATTGTGAATCAGCGGCGATTTTGAATGAGCAATCGGATCACCAATCACCTCAGCATAGGGGCAGTTCATGACGGGATCACCCCGCGTGTGCGGAGGATATCAAGCAGTGGAAGCAGTGGAAGCCCTAAGATACCAAAATGGCTGCCCTCGATACGGTTAAAGAGCTGAACCCCGCGTCCCTCGATCCGGTAGCCCCCGACGCAACCGAGCAATACATCGCCTTCGGCTTCGACATATTCCTCAATAAAGGCATCGGAAAGCGGTCGGATCGTCATCTTACACCGTTCAATATGCCTCCAAATCGCATTCCCGCCCTGCGCAAGGACGGCTGCGCTCCATAAATTATGTGTTTTGCCACTCAGTGCCTTGAGTTGATCTTTAAGCGCATCTCGCGATTCTGGTTTGTCAAACATCATACCATCATCAAGCGACAGCGTTTGATCGCAACCAAGAACAAGATCAGCAGGAAAACGGCGCGACAATTTGAGCGCCTTGAGTTCAGCAAGTACGTCGGCCAAATCGCGCGGGCTAATCGCATCGGCACGAAGCGCTTGCTTGGCTGAGTCTTCATCAACCATTGGTGCCATTGCTTCAAACGCAACACCCGCTGCACTTAATACAGCACGTCGTGCGCTGCTCTGTGAGGCAAGGATTAGCCGCATTACAACGTTGCCAAATGACGTTCGTTAACGAGGTTGATGATCGCAGCAGCCGCCTCCTCGATAGATTTGCGCGTCATATCAATCACTGGCCAACCATTATCGGCGAAAATCCGACGCGCAAAACCAATCTCACGCGCGACCGCCGCCTGATTAACATAATCAGTTTCGGGCGCTTGATTGAGCGACAGCAAGCGGTTGCGCCGCACCTGTATCAAGCGATCAGCACTGGTGATCAAACCGACTACCAACGGGTTTTTGAGTGTATAAAGCGAAATCGGCGGGGGCGATTCAATCACGAGCGGGATATTCGCGGTGCGATATCCCCGGTTCGCCAGATAAATCGAGGTCGGTGTTTTTGAGGTGCGTGAAACGCCGGCAAGAATAATATCGGCCTGCTCCCAATTTTCCCAATTGAGCCCATCATCATGCGTAATTGTGAATTGGATCGCCTCAACTCGTGCGAAATAGGCTGCGTCTAGCAGATGCTGCCCGCCAGGGCGTGCTTGCGCAGTCTGCCCGAGCATTTCAGAAAGCTGGTTGGTGACGAGGTCTAGCGGGGCAAGCGCTGGCAATCCTGAAGCGCGGCATTTATTTTCAAGCGTGCGGCGCATATCGGGATTAACAAGCGTGAACAGCACAAGACCCGGATTTTTAATGATGTCAGCAAATATCCGT
>JAYTMV010000055.1:0-1634 GCA_043728175.1 Sphingomonadales bacterium | reverse complement strand
GCGGTTGCCCGACTTTTCGAGTGCGCGTCCGGCAAGTGCCCCCGCACCTGCGCCGATGATCGTGCCTGTCGTGCTTGGTCGATTAAAACGACCGCCACGTCCAATCTCACGACCGAGCAGACCACCCACTACACCACCAAGGATAGTACCTGTGGTGCCGCTTTTGCACTTATATCCACGGTTGCGGCGGCGATCACGACGATCATAGTCGCGCCGATCATCGTACCCGCGACGATCATCATAGTTAGAAGCATAGCCGTAGCCACGATCATCATAATATTGACGCTGATAGGAGTCGCGATATTGTCCGTTATAGCCATTATTGGCAGATGCAGGTGTCGAAACTGCAAGCGGTGTTAGGCCGATAGCAATCATTGCCGTAACAAAAGGAATTTTCTTCGCCACTTTACATCTCCTCAGTAAGACTAAGAGCGATTGATTCGCGCCGTCTGTTTCTGATGACATGCGTATATGGTGATTCGATTGAGCGCTCCCTGAACGTGTTCGTTATCCGCTGTTAATCTTTGGTTATCCATTGTTCATCTTGGACGCTGGCGTTGCACCGTATTGGCGCTATGGCAGCGTGATGCGATTTGCGTTCCGTCTGATCCCGTGGCTGTTGTTAAGCGTGCTCGCAGGATCGGCACGCAGGATAGATGTTGAGCCGATCACGGCTCACGCGATCACCATCACAGCCGAACGATTGATAGCGCCCGCAATCGAAACCGCACCGGGGCTGCGCTACGTTGATGGCTGGTCGCTCTCAAGCCGTGACCGCGATTTTGGTGGTCTCTCTTCGCTGATGATCGAGGATGGCAAATTTGTTTCGTTAAGCGATAGTGGCGCGGTAATCCGTTTTGGCATGGATGCCGATGGAAACATCAGCGGCGCAAGTGTCAATCCACTGCCGCGCGGATGCGCAAGTGACGCAGATAAACGTGACCGCGATTCAGAATCAATTGCTCGCGATCCTGCTACCGGAAACTACTGGATCGGCTTTGAATGGCGCAACGTCATTTGTCGCAGCGACGCGCGGCTTGCCAAGGCAGAGCGGCTCGCAAAGCCCGAAGTGATGCAGCATTGGTCAAAAACCGGCGGGCCAGAGGCGATTGTCAGGCTTGCCGATGGTCGCTTTCTGATCTTTGCCGAATTCGCTAAAGGCAGCGGTGCTTTGCCTGAAATATTGATTGCTGACCGCGATCCAACTGCGCCTGATGCTCGCTATAGCAGGGCGCTCTATATGGCGCCCGAGCATCATTTCTCAGCGACTGACGCGGCGGAGCTGCCTGATGGGCGCTTGCTCGTTATTAACCGCCGTTTTGAACCGCCTGCCTATTTCTCGGCGCGGCTTTCGTTGCTTGATCGGATACCCGCCAATGTGAACGGCATCGTCACTGGCAAAACCATCGCCAAGTTCGGGCGGCCGGGCCTCACCAGCAATTTTGAGGGCGTGGCTATTTCAAACGAAGGTGGGCGCACCTTCGTCTGGCTGATTTCGGATGACAATTATATGTGGATCGAAAACACATATCTGCTCAAGTTCGAGCTGTTGCCCGAACCCAAGCGTTAAGCCGCGACGGCGGTTGCCTTTTTGGCAATATCGCGCTTGAGGCGACGTGCGCGCAGGCTGAGCT
>JAYTMV010000054.1:0-8567 GCA_043728175.1 Sphingomonadales bacterium | reverse complement strand
AAAAGTCAGTTCGCCGCTGCCGCTCAGAAACACGCGCAGTTGCGCAACATCGGCACGCTCAATATCGGCAAAATGCGGTTCGTCGGTCTCAAATAAATAGTACGTCGAGATATAGGGGCGCAAATCCGGCGGCGGGGGCAGGTACTCAAGCCTAATCATAACGAATTTGCCATGGCGCGATATCCGATTGCTGGGCATGTCAGCCCGTCCAATACGAACGCAAAGCTCCACCCTTAAGCTCTTGATAACGGAAATCTGCCAAAAAAAAAGTGGCCTGACACAATTAAGCGTCAGGCCATAAAGGCAAGGGTCTCGCAAGTAAGAACCCTTCGGGTCGCTGTACGGCGGTAGCGCACGAGAATAGAACTTAATTGGAGAAATCAGCGAAAATTGAAGCGAATCGACATTGTGGTCAAAAGAGATGCGGAAAGACAAAAAAAAGGCCCAGCGGATTTACCGCCAAGCCTTCAGGTAAAGGATTTTCCGAATTGCTCCGAAAGCCCCTCGGGTCGCAATCCTGATTTAGCACTGTGCGACAGATAGTATTGGACGAAACCGACATTAACTATGCCGAAACTTTTTTGCCGCTTTTGACGACACTTAGTGAACATGATAGCGCGCGGCGATGTCACTTTTTAGCCTTACCCGGCCCATTTTGTTTGGCCTTGCCCCTGAATTGGCGCACCGCCTCACTATAAACGCGCTCAGGTGGCTGCCGCCAAAGAAATCGATTGCAGCCGATCCTATGCTGTCTTTGCACTGTGCCGGAGTGCTCTTTCCTTCGCCTATTGGCCTTGCTGCGGGCTTTGACAAGGACGGCGAAGTGATTCGCGCGATGCTTGGGTTAGGCTTCGGCTTTGTTGAGGTTGGCACGCTCACGCCTTTGCCGCAGGGGGGAAATCCCAAGCCGCGACTGTTCCGGCTTGTTGAGGATCAGGCCGTGATTAACCGGATGGGCTTTAATAATGGGGGACAGATGGCGGCCTATCCGCGCATCGCCGCTGCGCGCGGTTCAGGCGTTATCGGGGTCAATGTAGGTGCAAATAAGGATTCGACTGATCGGATTGCCGACTATGTGGCGGGTGTGCGTTCGATGGCGGGTGTTGCTGATTATCTGACGATCAATATCAGTTCGCCTAACACGCCGGGTTTGCGTGGACTTCAAGATAAAGGACAATTGCTTGAGTTGCTTGACGCCGTGCGCGGGGCGCGCGGTGAGGCAGGCCCGCCGCTATTCCTCAAGCTCGCGCCCGATCTTGAGCGCCAAGCAATTGACGAAATCGCGGAAATCGCGGTGCCGCGCGTTGAGGCGCTGATCATTAGCAACACGACGCTTGAACGCGCAGGCCTCACATCCCGCTATGCGGGTGAAAGCGGGGGAATGTCAGGTGCACCACTCGGCTCACTCGCGCATCAGCGATTGCGCGATTTCCGAAAAGCAACTGGCGGTGCGATCCCGCTTATCGCAGCAGGAGGAATCGCCAGCGCTGATGATGCCTATGCCCGCATCAGGAGCGGAGCATCGCTTGTTCAGCTTTATTCTGCTTTGGTTTATCACGGGCCGGGTCTGGTGAAGCGGATTATTGACGGGCTGAGAATGCGGCTGATTGCGGATGGTTTCGCCAATGTAACTGAAGCGATTGGCATCGACGCACGTTAAGGGCTTGCCGCGCGGGGCAGCATGGTTAGTGTGTTAGCCATGAAGAAAATATTCCTTATGCTCGTCAGCTTTTGGCTGCTTATTCCCGTTTCCGCCCAAGCCGCTGGTGGGGTTGTGTCAGCGGCTGATCCGCGCGCGAGTGAAGCGGGGCGCGAAATCCTGCGCGCGGGCGGCAGTGCAGCCGACGCGCAAATGGCGATGATGCTCGTGCTGACCGTGGTGGAGCCGCAATCCTCGGGCATCGGTGGTGGTGGATTTTTCCTCCATCACAGTGCCAAAACCGGGGCGATTGAGACAATCGATGGCCGTGAAACCGCGCCTTCGGCCACACTGCCAACGCGCTTCATGGGGGCGGACGGCAAGCCGCTGCCCTTTGTGCAGGCGTTTCCCGGCGGGATTTCGGTTGGCGTACCCGGCAACATTGCGCTGATGGCGAAGGTTCATGCCAAATGGGGCAAGCTCCCTTGGGCAAAGCTGTTTGATCCAGCGATCAGCCTTTCTGACAATGGATTCCAAGTCACGCCAGCGCTTGCGTCGAGGCTCAATCAGCTCAAGAGGATATGGGGCGATTTCCCTGAGGCGCGCGCAATTTACTGGCAGGATGGGCGGCCAAAGGTCGTCGGGGAAACGGTTAAAAACCCGGCAATTGCGGCCCTCCTCCGTTCAGTTGCCAAGGGCGGAGCCAAGGCCTTTTATTCGGGCGATAATGCGAAGGCGATTATTGCTGCCACCTCAGCTTCGGCGCGCAATAAGGCAGTGATCACCGCGCGCGATATTAGCAGTTACCGCGCCAAGGAACGCGCGCCTGTCTGCACCACATACCGCGTTTACAAGCTCTGCGGGATGGGGCCGCCCTCATCGGGTGCGACAACAGTATTCCAAATTCTCGGAATGCTTGAACGCTTTGATATGAAAGCGATGGGCAAGGATGATCCAAAGGCATGGCACGCCATCGCCGAGGCGATGATGCTCGCCTATGCTGACCGTGAGAAATATCTCGGCGATGCTGATTTTGTCAGCGTCCCCGTCGCTGGCTTGCTCGATAAGAGCTATATCGCCAAGCGTTCGGCACTCATTTCGCTTGAAACCTCGCTCCCCAAATATGCAGCCGGTGATCCGCCGGGCGCTGCCAAGCGCACCGCTGCGATTTCGGGCGAAGTTGACGGCACCACGCATTTCGTGGCGGTGGACGGGGCTGGCAATGTTTCTTCAATGACATCAACGATTGAAGGCCCATTTGGCAGCCAACTCATCGCCAACGGTTATTTCCTCAATAATGAGCTGACTGACTTCACATTCGCTCCAGAAAAAGATGGCGCGCTGGTGGCGAACCGTCCGCAGGCGGGCAAGCGGCCGCTGTCATCAATGTCGCCAACGATTGTGTACGGGCCGGACGGCAAGGTGATCCTCGCGATTGGTTCAGCAGGCGGCAAGCGCATCATCATGCACGTCACCAAATCACTGATCGGGGCGCTTGATTTCGGACTGTCGGCGCAGGATGCGATTGCGCTGCCCAATATTTATTTTGGCGGTGATGCGGTATTGATTGAGAAGGGCACAAACCTTGACGCGATGCGTGACCGCTTGGCGGGGCTTGGCCGCACGGTGGTTTCGAGCGATTTGGGATCAAAACTCAACGCGGTTGAACGCACGCCAAAAGGCTGGCGCGGTGCCGCCGATCCGCGCAGTGAGGGTGTAGCGCTTGAGGAATGACGCGTAATCCAAAAAATGATAAAAGGGCGGGCAAGGATAGGATTATGGCAAGAGAATTTGAAACATTCCCCAATCTGGTGACGATGTTTTTCACGCGCGCGCGTGGACAGTCTGAGCAACCGTTTCTGTGGCATAAAGCCGCAACGGGCTGGACATCGCAAAGCTGGGCAGAGGTGGCGGCCAAGGTCGCCTCGCTTGCGACTGCGCTCAAAAGGCTTGGGCTGGTGCCGGGTGACCGGGTGATGCTGGTGTCGGAAAACCGCCCCGAATGGTGTATCGCTGATCTCGCGATCATGGCGGCAGGCTGCGTCACCGTGCCGACTTACACCACCAATACTGAGCGCGATCATGCGCATATCGTTGAGAATTCGGGCGCGAGTGCCGTCATCGTGTCAACCGCAAAGCTTGCGCGCAACCTGCTGCCTGCAGTCATGCGCTCGGCCAAGGCGCGGATCGTGATCGGGATTGAGGATATCCGCGTTGGCCAATCGGGGGATGTTGCAATCCATGATTTCGCGCGGCTGATTGAAAGCGAAACCCCTGATGTCGCCAGCATAAGCTCCGCCGCGCTGACGATGAAGCGCGATGATCTGGCGTGCATTATTTACACCAGCGGCACGGGCGGCGCGCCGCGCGGCGTGCGTCAACATCACGGTGCGATCCTCCTCAACGTGGCGGGTTGTATTGATGTGATCGCGACGGATTTCGGTTGGGATGATGAGGTGTTCCTCTCCTTCCTGCCGCTCAGCCATGCCTATGAACATTCGGCGGGGCAGTTTTTCCCAATTGGGCTTGGCGGGCAGATTTATTATGCCGAAGGCCTCGAAAAGCTGGCGAGCAATATGGAAGAGACGCGCCCCACGCTAATGGTTGTCGTGCCGCGCCTGTTTGAAGTGCTGCGCGCACGGATGATCAAAACCGTCGAAAAAGAGGGCAAGCTCGCCCAAGGGCTACTCAAACGCGCACTGGCACTGGGTGACAAGGATTTGCACGGCGGCATTCCGCTTTGGGATCAGCCGATGAACATGCTCATCAACAAAACGCTGCGCCCCAAGGTTCAGGCCAAGTTTGGCGGGCGGATCAAGGCGCTGGTTTCGGGCGGTGCGCCGCTGAACCCTGACATTGGAATATTTTTCCACGGGCTTGGGATCACCCTGCTGCAAGGCTATGGTCAGACTGAGGCCGCACCGATCATTTCGTGCAACCGGCTTAATCCACCGCTCAAGATGGAGACGGTCGGCCCGCCGCTTAAGGGCGTTGAGGTCAAAATTGCCGAGGATGGCGAAATCCTCGTGCGCGGCGAACTCGTCATGCATGGCTATTGGCGCAATGAGGCGGAGACCGCGCGTGTGCTGGTTGATGGCTGGCTGCACACGGGCGACATCGGCCATATCGACAAGGCCGGGCGGATCGTGATCACTGATCGCAAGAAGGATCTGATCGTCAATGACAAGGGCGATAATATCGCTCCGCAAAAGATTGAGGGGATGCTCACGCTCCAGCCCGAGATTATTCAGGCGATGGTGATTGGCGATCGTCGGCCCAATCTTGTCGGCCTCGTCGTGCCCGATCCCGAATGGTTGACCGACTGGGCAATTGCGAATGACGTGAAGCCCGATTTCAAAGAGCTATGCGATAATCCAGCGGTGCAACGCGCAGTGGTCGCCGCCGTTGACCGGGTGAACAAGGGCGTATCCGTCGCCGAAAAAGTCCGCCGCGTGATCCTTACTGATCAGGCGTTCACGATTGAAAATGAGCAACTGACCCCGAGTTTGAAGATCAGACGCCACAAGATTAAGGAAGTCTACGGCGAAAGGCTAAATGCGCTTTATGGGGGGTAAACTTGCAGCGCGGCATTTGTCTCACCCGTGTAATTTATCTCACGCGAAGCCGCGAAGCCGCAAAGGAAAAGTTGCAAATGAGAAGGGAGTGGGATGGACATTGAGTCAATTGCCACGATTGCGGTTGATTGTGGATTTAAACTGCATGAACGGCTTGGGCCGGGTTTGCTTGAATCTGTTTATGAGGTAATCTTGTGCGAAAGCCTTGCCCGCCGGGGTCTGGTTGTCGAACGTCAGAAGGTAATTGAAATTCGGTTTGATGACTTTGTCATCAACGAAGGATTTCGAGCTGATCTCCTAGTTGACGGCAAGCTTTTGATTGAACTCAAATCGGTTGAGCAAATCGCGCCTGTGCATAGCAAGCAGCTACTCACTTACCTGCGCCTCCTCGATATGCCGCTTGGGCTCTTGATGAACTTTGGTGCCTCCACCTTCCGTGAGGGTATTAAGCGTGTCGTCAACAACCACACCGACTTTGCGTCTTCGCGGTTTCGCGTGAGATAATCTGCATCATCATCCAAATGTTATGACAGCATTTGGGTGATAATTCCCCCCTCACCCCCCACACGCCTTAATCGCCTCGGGAGCTGGCCGCTCTCCGCTCACGGTGAAGCGCATTAGGAATATCCCCTCCGTCGGCAGAGGGTGTTGATCGACTTTTTTATATCCAACCGCCGCCATTTCGCATTCGAGGAGTTTGGGCGGAATGCCGTGTGCGCCGGTGGGGCGGTCGGCGTCTACCACAACGACTTGCCCGCCGGGTAGCAGCGAGGGGCGCAGCCGCCAGAGAAATTCATAGGGCGTCTCAATCTCATGATACATGTGGATCATCAGCACGCGGTCAAAACTGTTTTCGGGAAGCTTGGGATCGCCGGGCGCGCCGAGCATCACGCTGACATTATCAAGCCGTTCACGCAGCGCGCGTTCGGCCAGTTTTTCGCGCACCTTGGGGAAGATATCCTGCGCCAGCACGCGGCCGTCTTTGCCGACGCGCGAGGCGAGACGGATCGTGTAATAGCCTTCACCAGCGCCAATATCGGCCACGCTCATGCCCGCATTGATCCCGGCGATATCCATCACTTTATTGGCCTCATCAACGCTGTCACGCTCGGCCTCGCTTGCCCAGCGGTCGGAGACGATGGCGGAAACCGGGCGCTGCGCCTTGGGGAATGCGCTGCTGATAATGCTCTTGTCAGGCGCTGCGGCACTCACATTGCCCGGCGCGCTGTTGCACGATGCAAGCAACACTGCGCCAGAAAACAGCAGAATATTTGGCTTAATCGACATCTTCAACGTCTACCGACTCCCCAGTAACACGCTGGGATAGGGCCGCAGCCATGAACGGGTCAAGTGCGCCGTCAAGGACATCGCCCGGCGCAGTTGAGGTGACGCCAGTGCGCAGATCCTTGACAAGCTGATAGGGTTGCAAAACATAGGAGCGGATTTGATGGCCCCAGCCAATGTCAGTCTTGCTCGCTGCTGTTGCACTCGCCTCGGCCTCACGCTTTTGCAGTTCAGCCTCATAGAGCCGCGCGCGAAGCTGGTTCATCGCTTCGGCTTTGTTTTTATGCTGTGAGCGCTGGTTCTGGCATTGGACGACGATGTTGGTCGGGATATGCGTGATCCGCACCGCAGAGTCGGTCGTATTGATATGCTGCCCGCCCGCACCTGACGCACGGTAGGTATCAATGCGAAGCTCACTCTCGTTGATTTCGATATCGATATTTTCGTCAACCACTGGATAAACCCAGACGCTGGCAAAGCTCGTGTGCCGCCGCGCGTTGCTGTCATACGGGCTGATCCGGACGAGGCGGTGGACGCCGCTTTCGGTCTTGGCATAGCCGTAAGCGTTTTCGCCCTTGAGCAGGTACGTAACTGATTTAATCCCGGCTTGTTCGCCCGCATGATAGTCGATCAGTTCAACCTTCATGCCCCGCCGTTCGGCCCAGCGCGTGTACATCCGGCTGAGCATTTCGGCCCAGTCCTGGCTTTCGGTGCCACCCGCCCCGGCGTTGACTTCGATGTACGTGTCATTGCCATCGGCTTCGCCAGCGAGCAGCGCCTCAACCTTGTCATGTTCGGCACGCGCGGCAAGTGCAGCAAGCGCTGCGCCGCCTTCGTTCACCATCGCGTCGTCGCCTTCGGCTTCGGCCATTTCGATCAGTTCAACGGTGTCATCCATTTCGCTTTGGATCGCGCGGGTTGCGGCGATCGCCTCGTCAAGCCGCCGCCGTTCGCGCATGACTTCTTGCGCGGCCTTTGGGTTATTCCAAAGTGCCTGATCCTCGACACGCGCGTTGAGTTCATCAAGCCGTTTGAGCGCGCGATCCCAATCGAGAAAGCGGCGCAGCAAATCGAGCGCTTGATTGATCTGATCAACATGAGCCTGCGCTTCAGCGCGCATGGGTATTCTCCAATTTATTGTTCTGTGTGACGTGGGAATACGTCAATAAATCCCGCCCTCACGTTGCAGGAATTCACTATCGCGGGGTTGTTCGGCGGCTTTTGCGGAGCCCGTGTTGGCGGCCTTAATCTCAGCCTTAAGTTTAGGCAATTCATCACGGCGGATTGAACGACGCGGTTCGCTTTCAGGTTTGAACGCTTCCCAAATGACGGCGGCTTTGGGATCGCTGCTTGGCCATGCGCCGTAAACGCGCTTGCCCGAATTGCGGTCAATCCGAACCATGCGGATGCCGGCAGGCGCGCGGAACGGGACGACGGGCATGTCCTTCATCGCTTTGGTGGCAAACGCCTTGAAAATTGGCACCGCGAGTGTGCCGCCCTGCGCATAGCCACCCATTGGCTTTGGTTGATCAAAACCAAGATAAACGCCTGCGATCATGTCGGCCGATCCGCCGACGAACCAGACGTTGGTTGGCCCGGTGGTCGTGCCTGTCTTGCCAAAAATTGGGCGTTTGAGATCAATTAGTTGGGTTGCGGTACCGCGCTGGATCACCCCTTCAAGCATGTGAACGGTTTGATAAGCGCTCATCGCATCCATCGCTTGCTTAGTGCGCACAGGCGGGCGTGGCATTGGCTTACCGTCATATTCGGGCATGTTGCAACGCTCGCAAGGCCGCGTATCGGCGCGGTAACGCACCTTGCCGTTGCGATCCTGAACAAAGTCAATGAGCGTTGGCGATACATCACGGCCACCGCGCGCGAGGATTGAATAGGCGTTGACCATCTTCATCACAGTGGTCTCGCCGGCGCCAAGCGCAATCGCCAGCACCGGCGAGTAGGTGCGTCCCGGGTGGCTGATCCCGGTCGCGGCTGCCAATTTGACGACCTTGTCCATGCCTGTCTGTGACGCAGCGCGCACCGTCATCAAATTTCTTGATTGCTCCAATCCC
>JAYTMV010000053.1:0-7465 GCA_043728175.1 Sphingomonadales bacterium | reverse complement strand
CCAGCAGTGCTTTAACTAGAGGAACGTCAGCCGGAGGCATTTCGAGGTCTTGCAAGGCGTTAATCGAGGACCATTGTATCGCCGCTGCGTCCAGCGCGGCCGGTACACCTTGCCATTTTCGACAAATGTAGAGCAGGAGGAGTAAATGCTGTTCACCAAGCGGCGCGCTGGCAAAGCTGAGCGGCGTAAGATCTTCAGGCTGCAATGATATACCAAGTTCTTCGTATAATTCGCGTACCAGCGCATTTTCAGGGCGCTCATTAGGTTCGATTTTCCCGCCGGGGAACTCCCACAGTCCAGCCATCGACCGATCTGCGGCTCGCTTTTGAACCAGCACTTCACCATCTGGATTGATCAACGCCGCCGCAACGACCCATATGATACCGTGTTTTGGCAAACCCCCGTCAGACATTATCAATTCCTTAACCGCTGACGGCTTATCGCAGAGACGGGACTCAGGGAACAGTGGTGCGAATTTTATATGGTTAAATTATTTCAAAGATTGATTCAGAACAAACGCGGTGCAACCGCTGTTGAATATGGACTGATTGTATCACTCGTGGTGATCGCCTGTGTTGGTGCCATGACACAAATGGCAGCATCAACCAACGGCATGTGGAATAGCATCGCTACTGCAGTAAGTAATAATTAAATTTCTGAATAATAATAGTGGTCATACAGCATTTTTCTAGAAATAGGAGATTAAAATGACTTTTTTCCGTAAAATTATCAAAAACTCCAAAGGTGCTACCGCAATTGAATATGGCCTGATTGCCGCGTTGATCGCGGTTGCCGCTATTTCAGCAATGAGCCAGTTGGGCGGTAAAATTTCAAGTACATTCAATAACGTCAGCGACAACTTAAGATAATTAATCGAGGCGGCATTTCATACTTGATATGTCGCCTTTATTTTATTTAATTTAATTAACCATAATTAAATAATTAAATCATTTCGCATTAGGAATTTAGTAATTTTTCTATCCTAATCAGATCGAGTTGGATCAATTTATTGGAACAACCGGGTAGACGAACATGAAAACTAAGGAGACCTAATATGACTTTTTTCCGCAAGATGATTAAGAATTCCAAGGGTGCGACGGCTATTGAATATGGCCTGATTGCAGCTTTGATTGCTGTTGCCGCAATTTCGGCGATGAGCCAGCTTGGTGGCAAGATTTCGAGCACATTCAACAACGTGAGCACGAATCTCCGCTAATATAATTTGCCTAACAAAAAGGGTGGCAAGGCTTGCGCTTTGCCACCCTTTTTTGCGTCTGCGAAAGCTCAATAAACGACCAGTTTGATTTTTTGTCCGGGCGTCAGAGTAGCATTTTGCGACAACGCATTAAGCGTCAAAAACCGCTCAACTTGGAGGTCGCGATAAGCCATCCGCTCAGCAAGACTCGCGATCGTATCCTTTGATTTCACTGTCACTACACTAATCCGCCGTGGCTTGATCGCGGCAGCCTCCTGTGATGATAGGCGGCGAACACTGTCAAACATTGACCCGAACGGATTGCCGTTGCCGGGTGTGATCGTCAGGAAATGATAGGCAGTGTTAGGCCCAAATTCATAGACAAAAACAGTCACCACCACTGGCCCAGATTGCCCGTTGGCAGTGGCAGATGCCGTGGCAGCCGGAATGCCATTGACATTGGTTCGTGAGATGTTGCCATAATTTAACGTGTTGTTCGCGCCGCCAACGGCTTTGAAAATCTGGTCAATGTATGAATTCATATCACCGTTATAGGCCGCGCCTGAAAATTGGGCCTGACCGCCAGTTCCACGAACCGTGACGGCCTGCGTGCCATTCGACATCGCATACCCCCTAGGAGCATTAAAACTCAAACGGAGATCGGGGTGGCTGAAATTCTGGCCATCAACAATTCCCTGTTTAGGATCGTCGCCGTAAATCATCCCGTCAATCGCCGCGAGGAACGAGTCGCGATTTTGCTCCTTACCAGCCGGAAGAAACGTCCTTGCGCGATCCGCAGCGCGTGTTACGCGACTCGCCGGATCAGGGTGTGTCCGCTGCCAGCTTGGCAGTGCCTGCTCTTTCTGCCCCTGTGCACGCGTATCGAGCGACGTTTGTGAGGCAAGCGAGGCCAGCATATAAGAAGCCGCAAATGGATCATAACCCGTTTTTGCCAGATAAGACACACCGAGATCGTCCGCCTGAAACTCCTGATCACGCGAAAAACCGAGGACATAGCTTTGCGCAACAGTGCCGCCGAGTTGTTGACCAAGTTTTGCACCTGTATCACCGCCAACGACGCCGCCTAATACACCGATAACAGCACCGAGGAGATTGCCCTTTAAGGCGCGGTTTTGACGCTGCTTGGAATGTCGCGCCGCCACATGGCCGACTTCATGGCCAAGGACTGATGCCAACTCGGCTTCGCTGTTCATGAGTGCAAGCAACTGACGCGTGACATAAACATAGCCACCTGGAATTGCGAAGGCGTTGTTAACCGACGAATTTAGTAGCGAGATCGTAAAGTCGCCCTCGGCATTTGAAAGCCCTGATTGCAGCGCAATGCGGCGCCCAACTTTGGTGACATAGGCGGCTTGCTTGCTTTCATAAACGCCGCCAAATTCCTGAAGAATCTGTGGGTGCGCCTTCGCGCCGGTCGTCCGATCACCAGATGTAATTGGTTGGGCAGATGGCAGCGATTTGGGTGCCTTTGCACCAATCGCAATTATCGCAACACCGACCAAAAATATTTTTTTCATGGGTAAACTCTCCCTACGCGTGACGTTGAAAGATACTGCGTATCAGATTTTTCGACAAGTACGGAAAATCGAGCGCTAAAATGCGCCTATTGCCAGAAATTTCCTACGCCGATTGGCTTTAACCGCCTCACGCGAAAGCGATCCAAGACTTTGCAGCGACTCGGCAATGGCGTCGCCAAGTGTTTTGATCGCGACTTCAGGCGCGCGTTGCGCACCGCCCACTGGCTCGGCGATAATCCGATCAATAACGCCAAGTTGCTTCAAATGCTGTGCCGTGATTTGCATTGCCTCCGCAGCCTCGGCCGCTTTATCACCTGTGCGCCATAGGATGGAAGCGCAGCCTTCGGGCGAAATGACTGAATAAACGGCATGTTCAAACATCAGAACATGATTGGCCGCAGCCAACGCCACTGCCCCGCCCGAGCCGCCTTCACCTACGACCGCAGCAATCACCGGAACGCCCACCTCAAGCATTGCCTGAGTTGAGCGGGCAATCGCTTCGGCCTGCCCACGCTCTTCGGCAATGATGCCTGGAAATGCGCCCGACGTATCAACGAGCGTAACAATCGCAATTCCAAAACGGTCAGCAAGCTGCATCAGGCGAATCGCTTTGCGATAGCCTTCGGGTTTGCCCATTCCAAAATTATGTTTGAGCCGTGACGCGGTATCGTCGCCCTTTTCATGGCCGATTACCATGACGCGCTGTCCCGCAATTCGGCCAAATCCGCATTGGATCGCCTGATCATCACCAAAGCCGCGATCCCCCGAAAGAGGCATGAAATCATCGAAAAGCTGAGCAATATAATGCTTGAAGTGCGGCCGTTCAGGATGGCGCGCGACTTGGGTTTTCTGCCAAGGGGTCAGGCGAGCATAAGTGTCGGCGAGCAGCCTATCCGCCTTGCTCTCAAGTTTAGCCAGCTCCGTGTCTATGTTCGCGGTGCCGCCGCTCGCTGCTTCGCGTAATTCGCTGATACGCGCTTGAAGCTCAGCAATCGGTTTTTCAAAATCAAGGTAAGCAGCCATGGCAGCGGGTTAGGGCCGACGCGCCGCAAGGTCAACGAGCGGGTGCGCCTTGTTGACCAGATCAACCAAGCGCTTGCCATCAACATGCGTGTAAATTTCAGTCGTCGCGATATCGGCATGGCCAAGCATGGTTTGCAAAGCTCGCAAATCGGCGCCGCCTTCAAGCAGGTGTGTGGCAAAGGCATGGCGCAGAACATGCGGACTGACCCGCTGTGGCGGAATGCCTGCATCGCCAGCAAGCGTTTTGATCATTTGAAACAACCGCACCCGGCTAAGATGCGCTTTGCCCGAAGGGAATAACCAATAGCTACCCGTGGGCCGCACAGCCATCCAGACTGACACAGAGGCGCGCGCGCGCGCGGAGACAGGCACAAGTCGTTCCTTACCCCCCTTCCCTTTTACAATCGCATAAGGTTGATCCGGTCGTATTGCGCGGTGATCAAGCGATACCAGTTCAGTCGCGCGTAGTCCTGATCCGTAGAGCAGTTCGACTAGCGCCGCGAGACGAAGCGTCGCCCGACAATCGTTGATCAGCCCCAGTCGCCGGTCAATTTCACCAAATAGCCGCGCCATATCATCATGGCTGAGGATTTTTGGTAGCGGTCTTATCGTGACAGGTTTTGCAAGTGCGTGCGAAGGATCATCCGCACGCAGCGACTCATCGGCCAAAAATCCAAAAAACCGCCTGAGCGCAGCCGATTTACGGGAGAGGCTGGACTTGGCAAGATCTGACCATGCGACTGTAAGCCGATTGATATCAGCCGCTTTCGCCTGCGCCAATCGTCCTTCAAGCAGCGTTGAAGCCGCATGAAGGTCACTCCCATAAGCCATCAGCGTATTGCGCGAAGCACCCGCTTCGGCTGCAAGCATTTCGAGGAAACGGTCGATCAAGAGCTTATCGGCACGCGTGTCCAATGCTCAACTCCTCGTGAGTGCCTCAACCGCGATCATCCGCGCTTCGTTTGCATAGCCAACCCGGCGCAAGGCAGAAATAACATGATAAAGCTGGATTGCGGGGATATCCTTGAAATTCTGCTTTTGCAGTCCGACCGCACAGAGCAGCGCCACCGTTGCGGGTTCATTCGCAACAACAGCGCGTTGCAGCGCACGTGTCCAGCGTGTTTGTGCGCCAACTGGGATGCCAATATCTTCAGCCATGGACTCGATATCGCCCGCTTCAATGCGGCCCAGCCCCGCCATCGCAGCGAACATAAATTCGCCGCGGCGCACGTTTTCGGCACCTGCATTGCTTTGATAGCTGCGGATGCGCCCTGGGCTCCATTCGACCACTTTTGAGGGGCTTCCAACCGCTAACAGGCCCCATGCCCGCATCGCAGGGTCGCCGCTGGCGTTATTAACTTGGCTGGCCCAACGTGATGCCTGAACATCAAGCCCAGCAGACAGCATGGATGCGATCAAACGGTCAATATCGTCCGCCCCCTCTTCGCTTGGCTTCATACGACCGGCGGCTCGCGCTGTGAGAATTAACCGCGCATAGCGGGTTGGCTCAGATTGGGTTTGGACATCCCAAAGCTGCCGCATAGCGGCAAGTCGCTCTTGCTCCGCTGGAGCAGCATAAGCCGCTCGTAACATGGTGAACGGTTTTCCATTACTATCAGCCGGGTCAGTCGCGTCACCAACCGCTCCGTAATGATCAACCAGCGCTGCACTCGATAGGACACCTAGCGACGCCGCAATTTCCGCATTTGCCGTTCGGTCAGGCGCTGGCAGCAAAGGCGCGCGCGCTTGCCATGCCCGCACATGCGCACCAGTGGTTGCCATCAAGCGATCAGGGATGGCAAGCCCAGTTGCAGTCGCCAAACCGTAGCGCCATGCGGTAAGCGTGGTCACATCATCCCACTCGATCACAACGGCACGGCGTGTGTTGCCGCCAGCACCGACCACTTTTTCGGCGAGGAGCCCGTCAATCCCGCGTCCCGGCCCTTTTGAACGCACGCCGTCGATCTGCGCACTGGCCTGCGCTGATTCGCCAGCAAGCGCTGAACAAACCGCTCGTGCAGCGCGCCAAGCGGGCTCTTTACTAACCTCAAGCGCCGACTCAACCAGCGGGCACAGCCCGGCGGGATCAGCACTCGCAAGCGACGCCTGCATCGCAACTTCAAACATTTTGGGGGTAAACTGATCAACGTCAACACTTTGCACTAGCAACCGCGCCGCATCAGCTTCACCCATCCTGATCAGCAGCCACGCCCGTTCTGCGGCCCAATCAGCCCCGGTGACGCCAGCAGGCGTATTCACTTTGCTGACGAGGGCACGGCGCAATAGGATTGATGCCCACCGCGAAGCAATTGGAGCGCGCAGGTTGCGCATCAGTGTCGACAGATAATCACCATCGGCGCGGCCAAACGCGACTGCCCCCATGCCGCCATCTTCAGCCTCAACAATTCCAATGTTGGCGGTTGAGCGGCGCGCACTTGGTGGCAAATCCTGAAGCACAGGCGGTTCAAGTGCCGCCAATGCCGCCTTTTCTTCATCGGTCAGCGGCTTTGCAGGGTCGACCAGAGTCTCACCGGCGACGGTTGATTGCGGTGATATTGGAGATGATGGAGTGCCACCGGGAGATTTCAGCGATACATCGGGCAACAGATCAACTGGCTTTTGGGATTTGGTGTCGGCGGGCTTGGGTTCAGGCTCTGGTTCGCCAAAACCGGGCGGCAGCAAAGACTTCGGATTATCCTGACTAAGCGCTGGGATCGCGCAAAGCAGCGCCGCACCAGCGAGTAAGGCTGCAAACGAAGGCTTATTTCCCGAGCGCATCAAGCGACACAGCCTTTTCAATACGCGTGAGCGGTTGTTCAGAAACGCGGCTCGACAAATATACAGCGGCGACAATAAGGATGACAGGCACAATCGCCCATCGCATCATTTTTTGCATTCAACATTTCCAACTAAGAACAAGATTTGCGCGCCTTTTGCCCGATTGCATAGCCGTGTGTATAGCCCCCCTGTCATGATCGCGCAGAATATTCGTCATAGCCCCGGAATCGAACGGCCAATCGTGCTGGTTGGGCTTATGGGCGTTGGGAAATCAACAATCGGGAGGAAGCTCGCCGCGCGGCTTGGCATTGATTTTGTTGACGCTGATCATGAAATTGAAACTGCGGCGGGCCTGAGCATCTCTGAAATCTTTGAAAAATACGGCGAAGATCATTTTCGCGACGGTGAACGGCGCGTAATTGCGCGATTGATTGACGGGCGCGTGAAGGTCATCGCAACGGGTGGCGGCGCATTTATGAATGAGGATACTCGCGCGCTCATTCTCGAAAAAGCAACAGCGGTGTGGATTGATGCGGATATCAATATCCTCGCCGAACGCGTTAGCAGGCGTGACACCCGCCCACTTCTAAAAGGGAAAGACGCGAAATCAGTGCTGAGCACGCTTGCTGAGGTGCGCAACCCGATTTACGGCCTCGCCCAAGTGCATGTTCGCAGTGAGATCGCGCCTTCAGACACAACCGTTGATGCAATATTGGAAAAGCTGTCATGACACGCGTTAAAGTTGGCCTTGGTGCGCGAAGTTATGACATCATCATCGCCGCAAATGCGATTGATGATGCAGGTGCTACGCTCGCAGACTATGCGCGCGGCAGGCGGCTAACGGTTGTGACTGACAGCAATGTCGCCATTCATATTTTGCCAAGACTTACTGCCGCGCTGGCCAAAGCAAACATACAAACTGACGCAATCA
>JAYTMV010000052.1:0-5087 GCA_043728175.1 Sphingomonadales bacterium | reverse complement strand
GCCAAGGATGCATCCGTAATGGATGCATTTAAGCACAATGAGCTATATAAATTAATAAACTTTACGCGCACTTAGCTGCGCGACTCTCGATTCAACGTTACGGCTGCACATATTTGCTCCGTAATGGCAACAATCATATATGGCGATAATCCGTTCTGGTGGCAATCTGGTTAACAAGCTAATAGTCTTGTAATAACAGGGGCGCAACCAATGGAACAACAACCCGTGATACAATCTGGATATCAACACACTCCAATCGCACTTATTTTTTCGGATAATGATGGAGGGGCTGGGGCAGCACGAGACGCTGTTCTTGCGGCAGGAGGTAGAATAGGTGCCAGTACCAGCATTGCCGACGCATCGCAGCGTTTAGATAATCAGGCCGTGGCCAACGCAATATTTATCGATATCACCAGCTATAATCGTCCACTGATCGACACGCTGTTTAGTGATATTGATCGATGGTCTGATAGTACGTTTATTCCTACAATAGTCTCGGTTCCAATTGAATTGATCGACCTTTTTGTTGAGTGGATGGATGATGACCGGGTCACGCTATTGTGCCAGCCGGATGCGATTGACCGAGTTTCGGCGATCACAACGTCGTGGACGCGCCAAGAGATGGTGTTCACTGATATTTCAACTGAGCTTGACGGAATCAGAATTAAGCGCATCTCCGATGAGGTGTCTCGACTATCTCGAAGTCTTTCGCGGCTGGTCGCAAATTCAGCAACCCCGTTTGATGCTGCACAAAGTGATGAAAATGGCCGCGTAAATGGGGTTCGGCTTGATTTCATTTCCGAACCGATGTCGTCTGCGCATCTTCCAGCAATTGATGCAGCAGAAATGCGAGCGATGCTTCGGCTCCGCCGCCTTCGTAACAATTATTTTTCCCCAGAACTGTTTGCTGACCCAGCATGGGACATGCTGCTCGATCTCACCGCTGCGCAACTTGAGGGAGAGAAAGTTGCAGTGTCGAGCCTGTGCATCGCCGCCGCTGTTCCGCCCACAACCGCGCTACGCTGGATCAAAACAATGTGCGATGCAAAACTGTTTGAGCGCCATGCCGATCCGCTTGATGGCAGGCGGATTTTCATTGGCCTGTCTGCTGGTGCGTCAACTGCGATGCTGGCCTATCTTGGCGCAGTCAAGCGCGCGGGCGGTCATGTAATTTGATCAGGCCAACACGCGCTCAATGAGCCAGAAGGCTGAGATACTCCCGATTGCATAACCCATTGCCATACGCGCTTGATTGAGCCGCGCGGTGGCAATGTGGCGGATCATTGCAAGCAGGGCCAGACCCGCGCCAACGATCAGCAATTGGCCAGCCTCCACGCCGAGATTGAACGTCAGTAGCGCGACTGGAACCTCACCCTCGGGCAAACCAATTTCGGCAAGAGCGCCTGCGAAACCGAAGCCGTGCAGCAGTCCAAAGGCAAAAGCGATCACCCAGGGGATACGTTCGGACAAGCGCGGCGCATCGGCGCGCGATTTCACAATTTCAACCGCGAGAAATACAATCGACAGCGCAATGCAAATCTCAACCGGCTGGCGCGGGACACTTAGAATCTGAAGCGACGTCGCGATCAGTGTGATTGAATGCGCAACGGTGAACGCCGTCACCGCCTTGGCGACTTGCCAACCGCCGGTGAGTAGTAGGACGAGTGATAGCACGAACAGCAGATGATCAAATCCTGCCAGAATATGCGCAATCCCAAGCTTGAAATAAGTCTTGGCGACCTGCGCGCGATCGGCTTTCAAGGCGACTTCGGCCATTGGCGCGTCAGCGGTCAATCGCGCCGCCTGTACAGGCCGACCAAGCGGCGCAATCCGCACCAGCGCGTCAGTGAAGGTGGTATCAAGCCCAGTGAGGCCAATCTGCTGCCCCGCCAAATCGCCCGTACATTTGACGTCAGAGATTTCCAAAACCGCGCCGTTTACGCGTGTGCGACTAGCAAGGCGCACGGTGCAGGATTTGGGTAGCGACGGCGCGGCATTACTCGCAAGCCCGCCCTTGATTGGTGCCTTCCATACCATCCGCCAGTCGCTTGCACTGCGTTGGATCAGTTCGAGATAACCGGGGCGAAGCTCATCCGCGCGCGCGGTCGCGGTCATGGTGAGCAACATTATTAAAAACGCCAGAAGCCGCATCAGGGCCGCTCAATTTTAATATCATAGCCGTCTAACAGCGCCTGATACGCCTGATTTTCGCGCGCGACGCGCGTTGCCGAACGCCAGTCATTCTCAACACGTTGGCGCACCTCGGCCAGTTTGGGCTGGCCTACCGCACTCACCGTATCAACACGGACGAGGTGGAGGCCAAAGCCCGAAGAGATTGGCCCCGACCATTTCCCTTTAGGCAGACCGATCAGTTTTGCCGCGAACGCATCGCCGTACTGACGGTTTACGGCTTCACTTGTCGCGCCTGTCACGCTGCGCGGCAACGAGAGTGAGTCGCCAAGTTTTTCAGCATCAGCACCGTCCTGCAAGCGCGCAAGCAAAGCTTTTGCTTTCAACAAAGCCGCTGCCTCATCCCCGGTTGTACTGACATATACTGATTGAAAACTGATCAGTGGGTCAGCGGCATAACGCGCGGGATTTTTGTCGAGCCATGCTTGAAGCACAGCATCGCTTGCCGCCATTGTCTCAGCCTCTGAAGAGGCCAGAAACTCCATCTTGGCACGCAAACGCTTGCGCACAATCGCATCATCTTGATCAAGGCCTAGGCGGATCGCCTCACGGTAATATATCTCCTCCTTGATGTAATCGCGGATCAGTCCGTCAAGTTCATTGGTGCTTGGCGGGCGCTGCCATGTTTGCGACCAGATGTTCGCCAGCCTTTGCACCTGGGCTTCGCCAACGACAATCCGGCGATCACTGGCGTCCACCATGTCTCCACGCCACGCATAAAAGGCGAAGATTGCTGCCCCCGCGATCAGAAAATGCACCAGTGGTTCGCGCAACCAGCGTGCGGTGCGCTCTTGCAAGGATGTCATTTGTTCTTTGGCACGTACCAAATCGGCGATGTGTAAGCACGCTCCTGTGCCTTCATTGTTACCGAGAGCGGCATTTTTACCTTGAAGCGCACCGCATCATAAGCGGGCCAGCTCGGCGTCGGGATTTCCATCACGCGAACGTAATAGAAAGCCTTCACCCGCGCATCAAATTCAGGGTCAGTCCAAACCGTCATCAGTTCAGCCGCGCCGATACTGTTAGAGTATGTCGCGTTTGCCAGATTGACGGTATCGCCAGCCGGAGTGAGCTTACCGCCGGTCAATTTGCGCCGTGCGGGTTCACTCCAGATGACATCAAATATTTTCTCATGGAGCTTCCCGTTTGCATCAACCCAGCCTTTGATCACCTGTGCCCGGTCAAGATTGCCCCCCATCGGGTCTTTGAGTGCCGAGACGATAAAGCTTGGCGCGTTACCTGTACCGGGCTTCAAATCTGCCCCCATCGGCACGCCGCGCGTATAACCTGCCTTCACCATACCGGCCTTGAGGTCGTTCGCTGTAAAATCCCAACCACCAAAGAAACGCACCTGTATGCGCGGGCCGGTGGTCGCATAAACCTCCCGCCGCATCATCGCATCGAAGATAGCGGCGCGGGTGTTGGCCTTCGCCCAGACGCCCGCATAGCCGCCCGCCAGATAATGCCAGCCAAACCGTCCTTGGTTTGATCCCAAGTTTTGTGGCTGAGTGGCGCGGCCTGCGCGGGGTTCAACCCCGCTATGTTTGCCAAAGAAGTTATTCTCGTCACCCGTGGCAAGTGCTGTATGGCTGTCAGTAGCCCCGATCATCCCGAATTTATAGGGGTTCACGCCCGTGCGCGCCTCAATCGCCAGCCCGCGCTTGAGCGCCTCACGGACATATTCGCCCGCGAACATCGCGGTGGTTTTGTTGGCCTGCATCGTCAAATTGCCAAGTTCCCAGCCCGCATCGCCGTACCCTGCAAATTCATCATTGGGTGAAAGGAAGGGATGCGACTCGCTATCGCCCTTAATCTGCGTGACCTCAACGACTGGCTCACGTGCGGCGCGCCTGCGGGCATAATCCGCCGTCATCGGCCCGCCGTCGGGGCCAGTCAGTTCAAACATCAGGCCGTTTGAGACATTGCTGTTATGCGGAATTGCGAGCGCTTTGCCGCCGGTCTTTTTCTCATAATTATCCATATAATCCCACAGCATCGCCGCCGACGTGCCGGTGAGCGAGGAGAAAGGCAGCACCTTGTCAGCCTGCTCCTTACCGTCGCGGAACATGACGACGCGGTGAAGATTATCGCCGCCGGGCATCAGCGTATATTCAAAACCCATGAACGCGGTAAACTTGCCGGGCTCATTATAGCGCTCGACCACGTCAGTATGCGCCGTCCAGATCGTTCGCGTGGTTTTCTTCTGCTGCTCAGGATTGACCAGCGCGGGGGGCAGCGCGTTGCGCCCAACCATGTCAATAAGCTCGGCTGTTACCCGCTGCGAACCTTCCGGCCCTTCGTGCATCAAATCATGCCAGCGGCGCAGCAGCGGATCACGGATCAAAAGGCGCGGCGCATCATAAATCGCCTTGGTAACGCCAAGCCCGTCCGAATGATCAGCAATCACAAGAAAATCAAGCGGCTGCGCCAGCTTGGCCTTCATCCCCGTCGTCGCGGTCACTTCCTCACCGCGCGCGAACCGCAGCGCCTCTTCCGACCCAAGCCGCACACCAAAGCCGAACGCATCAACCGAGTTTGAAGTGTGAAGATGTGTATCACCCCAATAAACCCGCTCAGGAAACTCAGTTTCGGTGACTTCGATGTCAGCCTTGCGACCCATGTCGGCAACCCGATCACATCCCGAAAGTGCGAGTGCGCTTACGCCAATAAATACTGCGATTGCCTTTGCCATACCTACCCCTCCCCTGTGCTCTTATGATTGCTGCCTTGTCGGCTCAGCAGTTTTGATAAAGCTCGCACGCTTGCCACTCAGGAGCAAGGGCTGATTAGCAGGGAAGTGGTGGACAGGGCTGGATTCGAACCAGCGTACGCTTTCACGGGCAGATTTACAGTCTGCTGCCTTTAACCACTCGGCCACCTGTCCATTGGTGCGCTTT
>JAYTMV010000051.1:0-8244 GCA_043728175.1 Sphingomonadales bacterium | reverse complement strand
GCCCGCGCGCGCGAAACCTATGATGTCGCGATGTGCGTCTATCATGATCAGGCGCTGATCCCCCTAAAAACGCTCCATTTTGATGATGGGGTGAACATGACGCTTGGCCTGCCAATCGTGCGCACCTCGCCCGATCATGGCACCGCCTTTGACATTGCTGGCATGGACAAGGCCGAGCCCGGCGCAATGATCGCGGCGATAAAAATGGCTGCAAGTGCCGCGCAGTTCCGCCTGCTCGATGCCTAAGCTGCCGCCGCTGCGTGAGGTGATCGCGCGGCACGGCCTTTCCGCCAACAAAGCGCTTGGCCAGAATTTCTTGCTTGATGAGCAATTGCTTGACCGGATCGCCGCCGTCCCCGGCGATCTGGCTGGCCAATCGGTTTATGAAGTCGGCCCCGGCCCCGGCGGGCTGACCCGCGCGCTGCTCCGTGCGGGGGCAAACGTCACTGTGGTTGAGCGCGATCGCCGCTGCCTGCCTGCACTTGCCGAGCTTGAAAGCGCTTTTCCGGGTATGTTGCGCATAATCGAGGGTGACGCGCTGACGATCCCTGTTCACGATGTGCTGGCAGAGGGCGGGCATATCGTGTCTAACCTGCCCTATAATGTTGGTTCAGCGTTATTCGTCAAATGGCTGACGGGTGAGGCGTGGCCGCCGCGCTGGGCAAGCCTGACGCTGATGTTCCAACGCGAAGTGGCTGACCGGATTGTTGCGGCACCGGGGTCAGACGCTTACGGTCGCCTCTCCATCCTCGCACAGTGGCGTTCATCGGCGCGGATCGCGATGCCCGTCCACCGCTCGGCCTTCACCCCGCCGCCAAAGGTGATGTCCGCCGTCATCCACATCACCCCAATTGCGCAGCCCGAGGGCGTGAATGCCAGCACCCTCGAAGCTATCACCGGAGCCGCATTCGGCCAGCGCCGCAAAATGCTGAGACAGAGCTTGAAGCCGCTACCGGGCGGGCTGGCAGCGTTAGAGGCGACCGGAATTGACAGCGCAAGGCGGGCCGAGACGCTGAGTATCGCTGAGTTTGTGGCGTTGGCGCGGGCGTACTAATTCTTAACCTTCGGCGCTTCGCTCACCACGGGTTTGGGCTGCACGGCTTGGGCGGAAATCACGGGCACCACTGGGCCTTTGGCGATGGTTGCGGCGAGCTTGTCTTGCTCCGCACAGGTCGCGACGCAGAGTTGTTTGATCCGGGCGAGGTTTTCGCGCGCCTTTGCAACCGCCCCTTTTTGAACGAGCGCATCGCCCTGCCCTGCCAAGGCCGCGACATCATTTGGCTCAATCAGCAATGCCTCACGGTAAAAACGGATCGCTTTGCCGGGAAGGCCTTGCTTCTGCGCGACATGCGCGAGGTGGATAAACGCCTGCCGGTTGCGCGGATCAACCGCGAGCGAGCTTTCAAATGAATTGATCGCGTCATCATATTTCTGCGCACCGGCAAAACTAAGGCCTTCGTTAAGCAGCGCGAGTGAGCGCGGATCGACTTGCGCATCGGGGCGCTGACTGTGGCTAACGCTGGCAACGGTGAGGAGCGCAAGCGACAGGGCGATTGCAGGAGGGGAAAAATGCATCAACTTCTCCAATAAGCGACTTCGCGACATCATCTAATATCAGCTTCTTATCATCCGCGCGATGAAGAAACCGTCTACACCGTCATGACCCGGTGTCAAAATAAGACCGGCACCGTGCGGTCGGCCCATATCAACCGAAATGACTTCACTTTTCCAGCCTTTATTCTCGGCTAAAAATGTATCAATCTGGGCTTTACCCTCCGCGTCGATCAGCGAACAGACCGCATAGACCAGCGCACCACCCGGTTTGACAAGCGACGCGCCGAGCGCAAGTACATGCCGCTGCGTCGCGGTGACTTGTTCAAGCCGTGTTGGGGTCAAGCGCCAGCGCGCCTCGGGATTGCGCCGCCATGTGCCAGAGCCTGAGCACGGCGCATCAACCAGCACAACATCAGCCTGCCCGACGAGATCAGTCAGCGCCTCATGCTCCTTACCCGGATCAAGCAGCCGCGTTTCAACTTCACCAGCGCCCAAGCGCCAGCCGCGCTGTGGAAGGCGTTGCAGCCGGTCACGGTTGGTATCAGTCGCAATCAACCCCGCAGTACCGCCCATATCGGCTGCAAGCGCGAGCGTTTTGCCGCCCGCCCCCGCGCATAGATCAACCACCGTCATCCCTGCCTTGGCAAGGCACGCCTGCGCGATAATCTGGCTACCCGCATCTTGAATGTCGATCAGGCCAAGTGTCCAAGCGGGCGTCGCCTCAACCGCGACATTTTCGGGCAAGCGAATGCCGTCACGACCGATTGGTTCAGCGCCTGCAAAATGGGTCAGCACCGCCGTGCGCTCGGCCTTCAAACTGTTTGACCGCAAATCAAGCGGCGCGCGGTCAAGCAGCGCGCTATGCTCGGCTGGATCAATCAAACCCGCCAGCCACGCCGAAAGCGGCGATGGCCCAGCGATATGATCGCTATGCCGGTACTCAGCCGGGCCATAAGGCGAGCCATCGAACAACGGCCGCAATGCCTTATCAAGCCCAAGAAACGCCGCGCGCCCGCTATGGGGTCGCGTGCCAAAGGCGCGAACGGCGGTGTAGACATGCTCGCGGATCGCGCGCCGGTCTTTTGACCCGACAAAGCGCCGCGTTTTGAACCAACTGCTAAGGATTGTATCCGCCGCCGGGCCGTTATCCTTCGCCGCATCAATCACGAGATCAAGAATTTCAATCGCCGATTGCAGGCGCGCTGAGGGCGTCACAGTTTACCGCGTCGGATAGTTCGGGGCTTCGCGGGTAATTGAGATATCATGGACATGGCTTTCGGAAAGACCGGCATTGGTGATTTGAATAAATTGCGCGCGTTTTTGCAAATCGGCAATCGTCGCGGAGCCAGTATAGCCCATCGCGGCCTTTACGCCACCAACAAGCTGATGGATGACATCCTTGGCTGGGCCTTTGAAGGCCACCTGACCCTCAATCCCTTCAGGAACCAGCTTCAACTGATCCTTGATATCCTGCTGAAAATAGCGATCTGCCGACCCGCGAGACATTGCGCCGACTGATCCCATGCCGCGATAAGATTTGAACGCGCGGCCCTGATAGAGGAATGTCTCGCCCGGTGCCTCAGCCGTTCCGGCAAGCAGCGAGCCGACCATCACGCATGAAGCGCCTGCTGCAAGTGCCTTGGCGATATCACCCGATGTGCGCAGGCCGCCGTCAGCAATGATCGGAATGCCTGACTTTGCGGCTTCTTCGGCGGCATCCATGATTGCGGTCAATTGTGGCACGCCAACGCCCGCGATCACCCGCGTCGTGCAGATTGACCCCGGCCCGATGCCAACCTTCACGCAGTCAGCACCCGCATCAATCAGCGCGCGGGTGGCATCGGCAGTCGCAACATTGCCCGCGACAATTTGAATCCGGTTGGAGATTTTGCGAATCCGCTCAACCGCTTGTGCAACCATTTTTGAATGGCCGTGCGCGGTGTCTAACACGATCAGATCGCACTCGGCATCGATCAACGCCTCGGTGCGTTCAAAGCCCGCGTCGCCCACCGTCGTCGCCGCCGCCGCGCGCAGCCGCCCCGTCGCATCCTTGGTCGCTGACGGATAGGTGACCGCCTTTTCAATATCCTTGACCGTGATCAGGCCAACACAGCGGTAATCCTCATCAACTACCAGAAGCTTCTCAATCCGCCGCTGATGGAGTAGGCGCTGCGCCTCGGCCTGACTGACGCCCGCTTTCACCGTCGCGAGATTTTCGTGCGTCATCAGCTCGCTGACGGGCTGGTTCGGATTTTCGGCAAAACGCACATCACGGTTGGTGAGAATACCGACAAGCCGCCCGCTCGCCTCCACCACGGGAATCCCCGAAATCCGGTTCGCCGCCATAATCGCCTTGGCGTCGGCAAGCGTGGCATCCGGTGCGATCGTGATCGGATTGACCACCATGCCCGACTCAAAGCGCTTAACCAGCCGAACAGCGGCAACCTGCTGCGCCACGTCAAGGTTGCGGTGGAGGACGCCAATCCCGCCAAGCTGCGCCATGACAATCGCCATGTCAGCCTCAGTCACCGTGTCCATCGCGGATGACAGGATCGGGATATTGAGGCTGATATCACGCGTCAGCCGCGTTGCCGTGTTCGTCTGTCCAGGCATGACTTCAGATGCCCCCGGCAACAGGAGCACATCATCAAACGTCAATCCAAGGCGGATATCCATGCCAGCGATCATCTTTCAAATTTCGATTCGTGGCGGCCCATGTAACCAGAGTTTCACTCGCGCGCTAGGGCTAGCGAACGCCCTCTCTACCCATACCCGTCACCCTGAACTCGTTTCAGGGTCTATCCCTCAACTAGGAAAGGCTGGATTTGTGGAGGGCTAGATCCTGAAACAAGTTCAGGATGACGGAGGGGTGCAGATCATCTTACCCCAATCCGATTCCGCTTGGCGCAACGCGCACTTCCGGGCAATGTGCCCGCAATTGGTTCGGGAGGGTATTATGGCAACAGGTTTTGGTTTCGCATTCTTTCTGGTGGTGCTTGCCATCGCATTTCTGTTCATGGGCGTCACCGTCGTTCGGCAGGGCTTTGTTTACACGATTGAGCGTTTTGGGCGCTATACCAATACCGCGCTGCCGGGCTTTAATTTCATCATGCCCTTCATTGATCGGGTGGGCCGCAAGGTCAACATGATGGAGCAAGTGCTTGATATTCCGGGGCAGGAAATCATCACCAAGGATAACGCGATGGTCGCGGTAGACGGCGTTGTGTTTTTCCAAGTGCTTGATGCCGCCAAAGCCGCCTATGAAGTCAGCGATCTTTATCTTGCGATCATGCAGCTTACCACCACCAACCTGCGCACAGTGATGGGCGGGCTTGATCTTGATGAAACGCTGTCCAAACGTGATCAAATCAATGCGCAATTGCTCTCGGTGATTGACAACGCGACTGAAGCCTGGGGTGTGAAAGTCACCCGGATTGAACTCAAAGACATCCGCCCGCCCGCTGATATCGTCAACGCCATGACGCGCCAGATGAAGGCCGAACGCGAAAAGCGCGCGACAATCCTTGAATCCGAAGCCGCGCGTCAGAATGAGATCAACCGCGCCGAAGGTTTGAAACAAGCGCAAATCCTTGAAGCCGAAGGCCGCAAAGCCTCAGCCTTCCTTGACGCCGAGGCGCGCGAACGTTCGGCAGGCGCAGAGGCAACCGCAACCAAGCTTGTGTCTGATGCAATCGCGGGCGGGAGCACGCAGGCGATCAATTATTTCGTCGCGCAAAAATATGTTGAGGCGATTGGCCTGTTCGCCACATCGCCCAACGCCAAGACGATCTTATTCCCGGTTGAAGCTACAGCCCTAATCGGGACGCTTGGCGGGATCGGTGAACTCGCCAAGGATGCGCTTGGGAAGGATAAATGAGATGATGGCGTGGATTGAAGCGCTCGACGCCCACTGGGCTTGGCTGATCCTCGCCGCTGCGCTTGCCACAGCCGAAGTGCTGGTGCCGGGGTTTTTCCTGATCTGGTTTGCGCTCGCGGCATTTGCGACGGGTTTGATCGCGCTCTTTTTGCCAGTACCAGTTGCGATCCAACTGGTATTGTTCGCTATATTCGCGGTCGTTTCGGTTTACGCCGGGCGGCGCTGGTTCAAGATGAACCCGATTGAGTCAGCCGATCCAAAACTCAATGATCGCGGCGCGCGGATGATTGGCGAAATTGTCACCGTCGTTGAAACAATTGAAGCCGGCGGCGGCCGCGTCAAAATCGGCGACAGCGTCTGGAGCGCCAAGGGGCCGGACACAGCCATCGGGGCAAAAGTACGGATCTGTGCGCTAGACGGCGGCGCGGTTGTGGTTGAGCCGCTTTAGCTCAACCACTTATTGCTTACGCCGCTTTGGGCGCAGCCTGACGCACGCCCTCATCGACATGATCTGAGAACTGAGCAAAGTTATCAATGAACTGGCTGACGAGCTTCTTTGCCGTCACGTCATAATCGGCTTTGTCCGCCCACGCGCCGCGCGGATCAAGAATGCCGCTATCAACGCCGTCGACCGCAACGGGCACTTCAAAGCCAAAGTTAGCGTCTTTGCGGAACTCAGCATTGTTCAGCGAGCCATCAAGTGCGGCATTGAGCAGCGCGCGGGTGGCCTTGATCGGCATCCGCTTAATTCCCGGCATCGTGGCCTTGCCGCCTGTCCAGCCGGTATTGACCAGCCAGCAGCTCACACTGCCCTTGGCAATGCGTTCCTTCAGGAGGTTGCCGTAAATGCTTGGGTGGCGCGGCATGAACGGCGCGCCAAAACAGGTTGAAAAGGTGGCCTCTGGCTCAGTCACGCCGATTTCGGTGCCTGCAACGCGCGCTGTGTAGCCCGAGAGGAAGTGATACATCGCCTGATCAGGCGTCAACTTCGCGATTGGCGGCAGCACACCATAAGCATCGGCCGTCAGCATGATAATATTCTTTGGCACCGGCCCCATATTCTTTTCCGAAGCATTCGGAATGAAATCAATCGGGTAGGAACCCCGGCTGTTTTCGGCGAGGCTGTTATCATCGAAATCAAGCAGACGCGTGACAGGATCAATCACGACATTTTCAAGCACCGTGCCAAAACGCTTGGTCGTTGCGAAAATCTCTGGCTCTGCCTCGGGCGAAAGCCGGATCATCTTGGCATAACAGCCGCCCTCAAAATTGAAGACGGCGGTATCAGACCAGCCATGCTCATCGTCGCCGATCAGCGTGCGGCTCGCGTCAGCAGACAGCGTCGTTTTGCCCGTGCCCGAAAGCCCGAAGAAGATTGCCGAGGTGCCGTCCGCGCCAATATTGGCCGAACAGTGCATCGGCATCACGCCTTGAAGCGGCAGTTTATAATTGAGAATGCCAAACACTGACTTCTTCATTTCGCCCGCATAGGCGGTGCCGCCAATCAGGATCAGCTTCTCTGTGAAGTTGACCGCAATCACCGTTTCACTGCGGGTGCCGTGGCGCGCGGGATCGGCGCGAAAGCTTGGCAAATCGATGATCGTGAATTCAGGCGTAAAATCAGCAAGTTCATCCGCAGAGGGGCGCACCAACAATGTTTTGATAAACAGGCTGTGCCACGCAAGTTCGTTGATCACGCGCACATTGACGCGGTATTCGGGCTGCGATCCGCCATACAGATCGGCGACAAAGAGTGTTTCCTTGGTCGCCAGCGCCGCCATGAAGTCTTCCTTCAAATTGGCGAAGTGCGCGGGCGTCATTGATGCGTTGGTGCTGCCCCACCACACGCTATTTTCGGTTTCAGCGTCACGAACGATGAACTTATCCTTGGCCGACCGCCCGGTGTGCGTACCCGTTGCCACAACCAACGGGCCGTCTGCCGCCAATATGCCTTCGCCGCGCGCGATGGCTTGTTCAACAAGCTGCGCCGTCCCCTGATTGCAAAACAAAGTTGCGGAGGTTTTAATCCCTTGAATTTCAAGCGGATTGTTTGACGCGCGCTCAGTCACTGTGCTTCTCCATTTGGAACTGAAATGGTGTCTCACGCATAGCTATGCGTTAAGAGTCGCGCTGCGCATAGCCAAGCGCAGGGGGTGGGTCAAACCTGTCAACCATGATATCAGCGGCGCAATCGTTTGCACCATGATTGCAACACATAATGGTCTCCGGTACTACCCACATCGATGACTATTACTGAACAGCAAACGCCTGACCGGGTGATCGCCCTTGTCGATGATGATCGCAATATCCTGACATCGGTTTCGATCATGCTGCAATCGCGGGGCTATAAAACGCGGGTTTATTCCGACGGCGATTTGGCGCTCAAGGCGCTGATTGAAAATCCGGCTGATCTCGGTGTGTTTGATGTCAAAATGCCAAAGCTTGACGGACATGAACTGCTGCGCCGACTGCGTGAAAAATCGGCGATGCCGGTTATTTTCCTCACCTCAAAGGATGATGAGTCCGATGAAGAGCTTGGTCTGTCGCTGGGTGCCGATGATTATATTGCCAAGCCGTTTTCGCAGCGGCTGTTGCTCGCCCGGATTGCCGCCATCCTGCGCCGCGCCGAAATTAACGCCCGCAGTGAGGCAAATACCGATGAGGCCGAAAATAGCGAAACGATCAGCCGTGGCCCGCTGCAAATGGATGCGTCACGCCATCAAGTGCTGTGGCACGGAAAAACGGTGACGCTCACCGTCACTGAATTCATGATCCTTGAGGCGCTCGCGCAGCGGCCCGGCGTCGTCAAAAGC
>JAYTMV010000050.1:0-2349 GCA_043728175.1 Sphingomonadales bacterium | reverse complement strand
TTTCTAAAATCTGGATTTGCTGACACTACCGCCGAACGCACCCGCATCACCAATGCCATCGCCGCGATCACGAAGGAACGCGATGCCCTTTCTGGCCGCCTCAACAACCCCGCGTTTGTCGAAAAGGCCAAACCCGAGGCGGTCGAAAAAGCCCGTGCTGACCATGCCGAAAAATCTGCCGAAGTTGAGCGATTGCAGGCGGCACTGGCGCGGTTGGGGTAGTGGCGGCACCCGCGCATCAGCGTGATTTGACCACAGGCCCGGTTGCGAAGACGCTGTTTCTTTTCGCGCTGCCGTCGCTTGGCGTGAATATTCTTCAGTCGCTCAACGGCTCAGTCAATTCGATCTGGATTGGCAAGTTTCTGGGTGAAGAGGCGCTCGCGGCGTCTTCGAACGCGGGGATGATCATGTTCCTGATGTTTTCGACTCTGTTCGGCTTTTCAATGGCGACGACGATAATGATCGGCCAGAATATGGGGCGGCGAGACGTTGAGGGCGTGCGGCGCACGCTTGGCACCGCGATGGGGATGTTCGGGCTGGCGGGCATTGCCACCGCGATCCTGGGCTGGATTTTTGCGCCGAACCTGCTCCATGTGCTGGCGACGCCCGACGAAGCCTATCCGCTCGCACTTTCCTATTTACGGGTGATTTTCCTTGGGATGCCATTCTCTTTTGTGATGATCCTGCTGTCATCATCGCTGCGCGGGGTGGGGGATTCGGTGACGCCGCTGCAAAATAGCCTGCTTAACGTGGCGCTTGATGTCGTCCTCAATCCGGTGTTCATTTTGGGGCTTGGGCCAATTCCGGCTATGGGGATTGCGGGATCGGCCTTTGCCACGCTGATCGCAGGGCTCGTCAGCGTTGCCGTGCTGATCCGGCGGATTTACGCAAAGGATTTGACGATCCGGCTGCGCGGGGCGGAACTGGCGTGGCTTCGGCCCAATCCCGCTTTCGTCGCGCCGATCCTTAAAATGGGGCTGCCGATGGGGCTGTCGATGATCATCATGGCAGGGTCGGCGCTGATCATGATTGGCCTGATCAACCGTGAAGGTGTTGATACGACGGCGGCGTTCGGGGTAATGAACCAGCTTTGGAGCTATGCCCAAATGCCCGCCGTCGCAGTCGGCAGCGCAGTGAGCGCGATGGCCGCGCAGAATATTGGCGCTGGCAAATGGGATCGGATTGGCAAGGTTGCGCTGGCGGGTGTCGGCATCAATATCCTGATGACGGCGACGCTGATTCTCATCATTACGATTGCCGCCAAACCGTTGCTCAGCCTGTTTTTGCCCGATGGCAGCGCGGCGATCCCGATTGCGATCCACATCAACCATATCATCGGCTGGAGTTTCATTTTGATGGGGGTGTCGATGGTGCTGACCTTCCTTGTCCGCGCGAACGGCGTTGTGATTGCGCCGCTGGTGATCCTGATTATTTCGGCGGTTCTGGTGCGCTTTGGTATCGGCTTCGGTCTGCACCCCCTTTACGGGGCGGATGCAATCTGGTGGTCATTTATTGCGGCTTCGGTCGCCTCATTTGGTTTGACGGTGGCCTATTATCTAAATGGCGGGTGGAAGGCGGCGCGGCTTGGCTTACCGCCCAGTCATGCCGATGTGGCGGAGCGCGCGATAAGCAATTGATTTGGCGGCGTTTTGCGCCGGGTAGCGTTTGGGGCTGGCGGGGGTTAGTCCGCGTTTGCGCAAGATATGATTGAACGCGCGTGCGTCCGCCTCGGCATAGCTCCATTCGCTGCGCCATGTGACTGAGAGCGAGATTGAGACGGCGTCGCCGTTTTGCACCCAGTGCGGGGATTTGACGGGGACATAGACCGCCTCTCCGGGGGCAAGTGGAACGGCTTGGCCGAGTGCAGTAAAATCATCCTGCCAGCTAAGGTTGCGGTGTTGCAGGCCAAGGTGAAAATGCTCATGCGCAACGCCGCTGACGATGCGCTCATCGCCCGTCGGGAACAGCGTCATTACTTTGTTTCCCCGGATTTGGAGGAGGATATTATGTTCGGGGTCAAAGTGAAACGGCGTTACCGCACCGGGCGATGAGATGAAGATGAAGCCTTCCATCCCGAGCATCGCCCCGGTTTTGCTCCGCGTGATCGGATCAATCTCGGCAAGCGTTTCCTCAAGCAGCGCGCGGTAGACCGGGTGCTTCTCAATGAATTTTAGCACCATCCAACTGCCGTTTTCCTCAATCGAACGAACGGTGTCGGCTATGCTCAGGTTGGCGCGCGGCACATCCTTGGGGTCAATCCCGATGGGCAGATTGCCGGGATTATACTCCACATTTTCAGGCGCAAATTCACATGCCAGTTCGACGAGTGCCGCAAGGGTCAGGCGCGGG
>JAYTMV010000049.1:0-6129 GCA_043728175.1 Sphingomonadales bacterium | reverse complement strand
ACCCTTGAAGGCGAGCGCTTTGCCGCGAAACCCGAATGAGCCGAGCAATGCAGGCGTGGCAAACGCTGCCACGAGCGTCACCGCAAACAGGCTGGCGAGAGGGAGGAACACGCCCTGCGCAAGGCGAAGCGCGGCGGCGGCTGGATCAAAATCCTGATGATCCTGCGCGCGTAGCGTCAGCCCGCTTTTGATGAGATTGAGGCTCGCCTCAAAAAAGGCAGGCCCGGCAAGCGCGAACCACGCCGCACCCGCGAGCATCACGATTGCCGTGGCGAGTTCCTTTGACTGAAGGATATTGCCTTCGGTCGCGGCGTCGCTGAGTTTCTTTGCGCTTGGTGCTTCGGTTTTCTGATCGCGATCGGGTTTATCAGCCATTGGCGAGCCGCCTTGCCTGATCAAGGCCCGCCTCTAGCGCGCTCATCAGCGAGTCCGCCATTGCCGGAGCCGCAATCGCGAGCAGGATGATCCCGGCGAGCAGCGTCGCGGGCAGACCAACCGCGAACAGGTTCAGCGTCGGCGTCGAGCGCGCGATCATCGCCATCACAATCTGCACAAGGATCATCGCAAAGGCGACAGGCAGTGCAATCGACAAGCCCGCCGCAAACACCAGCCCGCCAAAGCGCACCAGTCCACCGATGGCATCATGTGATAACCAGCCGTTTCCCGGTGGCAATGCACTATAGCTCTCGACGATAATCTGCGCGAGCGCGAGGTGCCCGCCGACCGCAAGGAAAAGGAAGGTGCCGAGCATTGACAGAAACTGGCCAATCGCGGGGCTGACTTGGCCGCCGAGCGGATCGCTCATCGCGGCAAAGCCAAGCCCCATCGTGTTGCTGATGACTTCGCCCGCAAGGAACGCCGCCGCGAGTCCAATCTGCACCGCAAAGCCGAGCGCCAACCCTGCGACGACTTCACCAATGATCGCCATCAATCCTGCAAATGACGCCATCCCTTCTGACGGAAGTGTAATCCCGGCGGCTGATGCTGCGGGCACGCCAATGCCAAGCGCGATGATCAGGCGAAGCTGCACTGGAACCGCAGGCGCACTGAACACGGGTGCTGCAAGGAATGCAGCACCAGGCCGGATCATCGCGAATAGCCACAGCATAAGCTGCGCCTCAATATTGCCGAACTCAGCCAGCATTAAAGCACCAGATCAGGGATGCGCGCAAAAATCTCCCGCGTGAAATCAGCGAGCAGCACCATGATGCTGCCGCCAAAAATTGCGATGCACCCGCCGACGATCACCAGCTTCGGCACGAAGGTCAGAGTGGCCTCATTGATTGAGGTAGCGGCCTGCACCATTCCGAGCACTACGCCGACGACAAGTGCGGGGATCAGGATCGGAGCCGATGCGAGTGCGAGCACCCACAGCGCTTGCTGGGCCACATTTATGAAATAATCAGCGTCCATTTTACCCTCCTGCAAATGAGCTGGCGAGTGAACCCATCGTCAGCGCCCAGCCGTCAACGAGTACGAACAGCAATAGCTTAAATGGCATCGAAATGATCGTCGGTGACAGCATCACCATGCCAAGCGACATGAGTGCCGACGCGATAATGAGATCAATAATCAGGAAGGGCAGGAAGATCAGGAAGCCGATTTGAAACGCGGTTTTGAGTTCGCTCGTCACGAACGCGGGGAGCAGGATTGAGAAGGGGACATCGGCCTTGCTTTTGAACTCGGGGGCTTTGGCGATCTTGGCAAACATCGCGAGATCGGTTTTGCGTGTCTGCATCATCATGAAGCCGTGGAACGCGGTACCGGAGCGAGAGATTGCCTCCTCCAGCGTGATTTCTTCCTTGCCATATGGCCCGATGGCGTTGGCATTCACTTGAGTGAGCACGGGCTGCATGATGAAGATTGAAAGGAATAGGCTCAGCCCGACCAGCACTTGATTGGGCGGCGTTTGCTGCAGGCCCAAGGCTTGGCGCAGGATTGAGAGGACGATGATGATCCGGGTAAAGCTCGTCATCATCAGGATCAGCGAGGGCAGGACGGTGAGCAGTCCCATCAGCATCAAAAGCTGAAGCGACAGCGAAAGCGGTTTACCGTCGCCCGCAATCGTATCAAGCGCGCGGTCAAGCCCCTGAGTGGTCTGGGCGAGCGCGGGGGATGCGGTGAGGAGGAGCGTTATGGCTATGGCGATAAATAGCTTATGCATCGAAATCGCCCTTGTCGCTTTCCGCGATTAGCGAGATTTGGGTGCGCGATACCGCAATCAAAAGTTCGCGCCCGCCAAATTCGACGACCGCCAGCTTGCCGCTGGTGCCCAGTGGCATAACATCAATCATGCGGGCAGGCCGCGTTACTGAGCCTTGCACAGGCAGGCCAAGCTGCACCCGCCGCCAGAGCCATAGCGACCCCCAAGCAAGCCCGCCAACCATTGGGATGAGAATAAAAAGACGCAGGATATATTCTGTCATTACGCCCTCCGCTCAAAGCCTGAAAGCTGACGGTCAGGTGCGACGACTTCAACGATGCGAATGCCGTAGCGACCATCAACGGTGACGATTTCACCCTTGGCAATCAATGTGCCATTGGCAAAAATATCGAGCAGGTCATTCACTTGGCGATCAAGCTCAACCACGCTGCCTTCGGCGAGGCTCAAGAGTTCGGACAGTTTGATTGAGGCCGCACCTACTTCAACTGAAACGCGCAGCGAAACGCCGGCGAGCAAATCAAAATTCTGATCGGGCCGCATCAGCGAAGCGCCACGAGTTTTGGCGTTCGGGGCTTCGGTCATGTCACTCATAGCGCAAATTCCCTTGTTCGATTTTTTCAATTTTGATGGCGGCGCGTCCGCCCGACTCGCCCACTGTGCCTTGTGCGAACAGGCGACCCGCAACGGTGATCGGGATATGGTTTGGCACGCAAACGGGAATGACATCGCCTGCCTTGAGTGACAGCAATTGGCCAAGCGGCAGTTCGGGCCGTGCAAAGATTGAGCGCATGGGCAGGCGCACCTCAAGCACGGCGTCCGACAGGCGATCACGCCAAATAGGATCGGTGTGGGCTGCCGCTTCAGGCTGCGGCGCATTTGACAGTGCAGCAATCGGGCGCAGCGCAGCGACAGGATAGACGCAAGCAAGGCTTAGCGTATCACCGCCACCGATTTTCACTCCGAATGGCTGAACAACAACCAGATCCATATCCTTGCCAAGCCGCGCGTTCGCGATGTCAGTCTCAACACCGGCAAGCATTGGATGAAGCGTTGCGATATCGGCCCAGGCGGCAGCAATCAGTGGCAGGCATTGTTCGCCAAAGCGCGTTACATAGCGGCTTTCAGCGGCGGTAAATTCGGCGCGTGCCGAAGAAACTTCGCCAGTGCCGCCGTAAAAAAGATCAACCATCTGGATGATGAGCGCGGGCGGAATAGCCATTAGCATCGCGCCCTTTATCGGTGGCAATTGATAGCGGCAAAGCGCGCCGAATGCGTCCTGTTCACCGCGCCATTCGCCAAAGCTTTTGAGTTTGGTCGCGCCAACTGAAACAGAGGCGCGATCTGCGCCGACGCTTGCGATCACATTATGCAGCGCGCGCGCTAGCCTCTCACCAATGCGGTCAAGCCCTGGGAATTTTGGCGCATCATCACGTTTACGCAGTAATGAAACGGGCACAGCTTCAGATTTGCTCGCCATCGCTTACTGCACCACCAAATTGGTGAAATAGACGCTGTCGATCCCGCCGAAGCCCTCTTTTTCCCGCAGGACGCGGTTGATTGATTTGGACAATTGCTTCTGCAACGCCTGCTTCCCCTGTGGGGTTGAAAGCACCGCGCCGTCTTGTTCAGAAAGCGTGAGCAAAATCGCTGAACGGATTGGCACCATGTGGCGCTTTACGTTGCCGACAACCTTACCGTCATAATAGGTTGAAAGGCTAAGCCCGACTTGGACAAAGCCCTGACCGTCAACCAGATTCGCGGTGAAACTTTGTTCAAGCGGCACATAGGTTGGCTCAAACTTTTTGGGGTCAACAGGCACAGTGTCACTCTTGACTGAGACAGTGCCGACCTTGGGTGGCGCTTCCTTGGCTTCACCGCCTTCGCCGCCTGCGTCTTCAGCATGTTCTTCGCTGCGTTCGACAAGCTTTGGCCGGTTTGGATCTTCGTGCTTTTTTTCTGCGCCAAGCATCCCCGACGCGTAAACGCCGCCGCCGACGCCAGCACCAAGCAGGATGACCGCCGCGACGCTGATCATCAGGATTTTCTTCATTTTGCCGCCTTTTGGCTTTTCGGCGGCGTCACCCTTGTCTTTGGTCTTGTCGTTGCTCATTTCAATATTCCCTGTCTCAAGCAAAGCGACCCGTCGGTCGCGTAAGGTTGGTTTCATTCTTGCGTTCAATGCGCTGACGGACGAATTCGATCATCTGGTCTGCATCGCGCTGTTGCTGCTGGCCCTGGCCTTGTGATTGCCCGCCGCCAGTGGACACATGCGCTTCGGCCACGCGCACGCCTTGGCTTTTGAGTTCATCGATCAAGCGCGGTTGGGCGGCGGCGACAATTTGCGCGGCGGCCTCGGTGCTCGCATTCATCCGCACAGATAGCCCACTGTCCGAACTGCTCAGATTAACATCAAGCTGGCCAAGCTGCGGCGGGGAAAGCCGGAACGAAAGCCGATCAGGCGCGTCAGCAACCGCAACGATGTCGCGCGCGAGGGCGTCAAGCCAGCGGCTATCGCGTGCAAGATCAAGCTGACGGTCGACGACGAAACGCAAAGGGTCAGTGGAAGGCGCAACCGGCTGAGTTGGCCGGTCTGGCGCAAGGGTGGTCTGCTGAGGAAGTACAGTTCCCCCAACGCCAGCCACGCTGGCCCCTTGTGAGTCGCCACCGAGGCCTGCCGCAATTGACAGGTCTGAAGTGGCAGTGATTGGCTGCGACAGCGAGGTTTCACTGACGCCGTTCACGCTGACTCCAAGTGGGCGGCTTTGGAACCCCGCTTCGATTGGTTGTGCGCCGGTCAACAAGGACAGCTCTTGCGGCTTTATGCTTGTCGACAAGTTGGGCTGAGACAGTGATCGCCTGGGAGCCAGCTCGAACGGGTTCAGGATGGGAGCGAGAGGCGTTTTCGTCGCATCCTCAGAAAGTTGTGGTGAGACAGGAGCCCCAGAGTCAGATCGTACTGGATCAGGGCGGCTCGCTGTCGAAGCATCCGCTTCGTCCCCAGCGCTGATGGTCAGCGACGGTTTTGACTGTGTCTCCCCAATCGCGAGCCTGAGCAGTGGCGCACCGACGGGCGGTGGAATTTGAATGGCTTCGTTGATCAGTGGAGACAATGGAGACAATGTGAGCACTGGTTCGGCAATGGACGGCGTCACCGATGACTCATCTTTGGTGTTATCGGGCATTTCTTCTTTAACAGGCGGAGAGTCGCTGATCGGTACTTGGCCCTTGACCGGATTGATCCCAAGGAAGTTCAGTAGTGTCTCGCTTGGCTCCGAAACTTCGGGCGCAGCAGGGGGTTGCGGCGCGGGCGGTGCAACCGTTGCGAGCACCGCATCAAAGTTCAAATCAGCCTCGGGCAAAAACTGAAACGGCGGCAGAGCGGGCAGGGCGTTGAGCGAAATTGCGGGCATCATGTGCGGGTCTCCAGAAAAGCATTTCGTTTGCGAAAGGGGCGGTTGGCGTCGGCGCGGAGATCGCGCATGCTGGCCTCTGACGTTGCGGCTTTGTCATGAAGTTTGCCCGCGCCGTCTTCCTTGTGCTGGGCGGCAATGCGCAGCGCATTGAATTCGGCACGGCGTGCCTCGGCTTCATCAATTGGCGCGGTCATCCCAATCTGCGCTGCATCAAGGCGGATCGACATTTCGGTCATTGCCTTCAGCGCCATTCCACTCGTTCCACCAACGCCTGCACCAAGCCCGTTTTTGAGCGCGGCAATCCGTCCGGCAATGCGTTCGAGATTGACGAGCGTTGCATCGGCGCGGGCAAGCTTTGCCTTGGCGATGCGGTGTTCAATCGTGCGCAGCCGGAGGAGCCTCGCGCGGCGAGCGGTGGTTCCGGTCATGCGCCGAATCCTTCGATCAGCGCGCGGCGCGATGCAGCGTAATCAATCGTTTCGTGCGAACTCTGGCGTGCAAAATCGATCATTGCGCTGCGCCGCGCGATCGCCTCATCAAGCGACGCGTCGT